>NZ_JAAGPO010000015.1:0-94089 GCF_017104825.1 Burkholderia sp. Ac-20345
TCGCTGCTGCCCGGCCCGCTGCAGGACAAGATCCCGGCCGCCGTCCCCGCGGCCGCACCGCGCCCGGCCGTGCGCCACGCGCGGCGCGTGCTGATGCTCGAAGGCTGCGTGCAGCCGTCGCTGTCGCCGAACACCAATGCAGCCGCCGCACGCGTGCTCGACCGGCTCGGCATCAGCGTGAGCCCCGCGCGCGAAGCCGGCTGCTGCGGCGCGACCGAATATCACCTGAACGCGCAGGAAGCGGGCCTTGCCCGCGCGCGCCGCAACATCGACGCATGGTGGCCGGCGATCGAAGCCGGCGCCGAAGCAATCGTGCTGACGGCGAGCGGCTGCGGCGCGTTCGTCAAGGAATACGGCGACCTGCTGCGCTCCGACCCCGTCTATGCAGAGAAAGCGCGACGCGTCAGCGCGCTCGCGCGCGATCTCGCCGAGGTCATCGCGGCCGAGCCGCTCGACGCGCTGGCCGGTTCAACGCCACGCCGTATCGCGGTGCACTGCCCGTGCACGCTGCAGCACGCGCAGCGCCTCGGCGGCGCGGTCGAACGCATCCTGACGCGGCTCGGCTTCGATCTGACGAATGTCGCCGACGGCCATCTGTGCTGCGGCTCGGCCGGCACGTATTCGCTGACGCAACCCGAACTCGCGACGAAACTGCGCGACAACCGGCTCGATGCGCTCGAAGCCGCGCGGCCGGACCTGATTGTCACGGCCAACGTCGGCTGCCAGACTCACCTGAACGGCGCCGGCCGCACGCCCGTGCGCCACTGGATCGAGCTCGTCGACAACCAACTCGTCAACTGACCTGATTCCGGAGGAATGCCATGCAGACGAAACCTGAACTCGAACTCGCCGATGCGGACCGCATGCTCGCCGCCGCCCGCGCGGAAGCGGAACGCCACGGTTGGGCCGTATCGATCGCCGTCGTCGACGACGGCGGCCACCTGCTCGCGTTTGCGCGCCTGAACGGTGCATCGCCGGCCAGCGCCTGTATCGCGCAGGACAAGGCGCGCGCAGCGGCGCTCGGCCGGCGCGAGACGAAGGCGTATGAGGATATGATCAACGGTGGCCGCACCGCGTTTCTCAGCGTGCCGCTGACGGGGTTGCTCGAAGGCGGCGTGCCGGTCACGGTCGGCGGCCGGATCGCGGGCGCGATCGGCGTGTCTGGCGTAAAGTCCGAACAGGACGCGCAGATCGCCCGCGCCGGCACACAAAGCGTCGCGGAATAACCAGCCAAAGCCGCGCGCGAATCTTTATTCCCCGGGAGGATTGACGATGATCGACCAAGCAGGACTGCAAGTCGCACCAGCGCTGAGCCAGTTCATTGAAAACGAAGCGCTGCCGGGCACCGGCATCGACAAGGCCGCGTTCTGGAGCGGTTTCTCGGCCCTGGTGCACGACCTGGCACCGCGCAACCGCGAACTGCTCGCGGAACGCGACCGCCTGCAGCAGGAACTCGACACCTGGCACCGCGCGCACCCCGGCCCCGTGCGCGACCACGCCGCGTATCGCGCATTCCTCGAACAAATCGGCTACCTCGTGCCGGTCCCGTCGAACGTCGCGGCAGCCACCGCGAACGTCGACAGCGAGATCGCCACGCAGGCCGGCCCGCAGCTCGTCGTGCCGCTGTCGAACGCGCGCTATGCGCTGAACGCCGCGAATGCGCGCTGGGGCAGCCTGTACGACGCGCTGTACGGCACCGATGCGCTGCCGGAAGACGGCGGCGCCGAACGCACCGCGACCTACAACCCGACGCGCGGCCAGCGCGTGATCGACTACGCGCGCAACGTGCTCGACAACGCGGCGCCGCTCGCGACCGGCTCGCACCGCGACGCGCTGCGCTATCGCGTGCAGGACGGCCAGCTCGCCGTCGAAACCGCGAAGGGCATCGTGGGCCTCGCGCAGCCGGCGCAGTTCGTCGGCTACCAGGGCACGGCCGACGCGCCGTCCGCGATCCTGCTGAAGCACAACGGCCTGCATCTCGAGATCCAGATCGACGCATCGACGCCGATCGGCCGCGCCGATCTCGCGAACGTGAAGGACGTCGTGCTCGAAGCCGCGGTCAGCACGATCATCGACTGCGAGGATTCGGTCGCGGCGGTGGACGCCGAAGACAAGGTCCAGCTCTACCGCAACTGGCTCGGCCTGATGCAGGGCACGCTGGTCGAGGAAGTCGCGAAGGGCGGCAAGTCCTTCACGCGCCGCCTGAACGCCGATCGCGAGTACACCACGCCCGCCGGCGGCACGCTGTCGCTGCACGGCCGCTCGCTGCTGTTCGTGCGCAACGTCGGCCACCTGATGACCAACGGCGCGGTGCTCGACCGCGACGGCAACGAGATTCCGGAAGGGATCCTCGACGGCGTCGTCACGGTGCTGTGCTCGCTGCACGACCTGAAGGCGAAGCGCAACTCGCGCACGGGCTCGATCTACATCGTGAAGCCGAAGATGCACGGCCCGGTCGAAGTCGCGTTCGCCGATACGCTGTTCGCGCGCATCGAGGATCTGTACAACCTGCCGCGCAACACGCTGAAGATGGGCATCATGGACGAGGAACGCCGCACCAGCGTGAACCTCGCCGCGTGTATCGCCGCGGCCGCCGCGCGTGTCGCGTTCATCAACACCGGCTTCCTCGATCGCACCGGCGACGAGATGCACACCGCGATGGAAGCGGGCCCGATGATCCGCAAGGGCGACATGAAGTCGTCGGCGTGGATCCAGTCGTACGAGCGCAACAACGTGCTCGCAGGGCTGTCGGCCGGCCTGCGCGGCCGCGCGCAGATCGGCAAGGGCATGTGGGCGATGCCGGACCTGATGCACGCGATGCTCGAGCAGAAGATCGCGCATCCGCGCGCCGGCGCGAACACCGCGTGGGTGCCATCGCCGACCGCCGCGACGCTGCACGCGCTGCACTACCACCTCGTCGACGTGCAGGCCGTCCAGCAGGAACTCGAGAAGACGCCGTACGCAAGCGAACGCGACGTGCTGCTCGAAGGCCTGCTGACCGTGCCGGTCGTCGAGCGCGCCGAGTGGAGCGAAGCCGAAATCCTGAGCGAAGTCGAGAACAACGCGCAGGGCATCCTCGGCTACGTCGTGCGCTGGGTCGAACAGGGCGTCGGCTGCTCGAAGGTGCCCGATATCCACGACGTCGGCCTGATGGAAGACCGCGCGACGCTGCGCATTTCGAGCCAGCACATCGCGAACTGGCTGCGCCACGGCGTGATCACCGAGGCGTTCGTGCTCGACGTGTTCAAGCGGATGGCACGCGTCGTCGACCAGCAGAACGCCGGCGACCCGAACTATCGCCCGATGGCGCCCGGCTACGACCAGTCGACCGCGTTCAAGGCCGCGTGTGCGCTCGCGCTGCAGGGCACGTCGCAACCGAGCGGTTATACCGAACCGCTGCTGCACCGGTTCCGGCTCGCGTTCAAGGCGCAACAGCACGGCGGATAAGCATGGGCGTGCTGCGGGCTCCCGGCATGCCGGATGCCCGTATGCCGTATGTCCGTATGCCGGGAGCCCGTATGCCTGCTTCACGAAACGGGCGGCCGCAACGGCCGCCCGTTTTCATTTTCGGGTTCGCCCGGCCGTTGAAACGGATAATCGGCACATATCGTCTGCCTTCATTTTTCGCGCGCGTATGCCGTTAACCGGATGGAATCGAACGCTGCATGCCGCGCGCCACGGCCGTTCATCCCGCAAAGCCTTGCGCTGGAACGCTTTGCCGGAAATTCGCAAGCCCGGGAATTCACGGTAATTTGATCCGGATCAACAACCCGCAACATTTTCCGCGCGTGCGGACGCGCGCGTTATACTCCGTTGAATTCGCGTTGCCCGATTCGTCGGATCGTTGAATCGGCGCAGATGTCACCAGTGAATACTTGATTTACCGGTATATCTGGCCGCGATTGGCGATAATCGGCGTCCATTTTCTCCGCCGGCCGGCAGGAAGGCGTCGGAATGGCCGCGTAACGGATCGCCGCCGGCACGTCATACGAACAATCGCATCGGCCCGCCTCCCCGGCGGCAATGCCCATCGATCCACGGACCATGGCAGAAACCGACTACGCAATGCCCAGCGAATCCGGCCTGACGAGCCGTGTCGCCGCTCATCTGCGCCGGTTCCTGCTGCCGCACCTGATCTTCTATACCGGGCTAGTGATCGCGCTGGTCCTGCTGCTCCTGTGCGGGATCGTGCTGTACGAAGGCCGCATCGATGCGCGCGACCGCTCGATCGCGATGCAGCAGAATCTGGCGCTGATGGCGTCGTGGGACATCGAGCGCAACATCGAGATCTATTCGCTGTCGCTGCAGGCTGTCGTCGAAGGCCAGAACGACTCTGCGATCGTCAAGCTGCCGATGGCGCTGCGCCGCCAGGTGCTGTTCGATCGCGCGACGACCGCCAAGTACCTCGGCGGCATCTACGTGCTCGACGCGAAGGGCGACATCGAGGTCGACGGCAAGAGCGACGTGCCGCGCAAGGCCAACTTCGGCAACGAGCCGTACTTCGTCGTGCACCGCGACCACCCCGACGCCGGCCTGTACGTCAGCCCGCCGTATCACTCGCGGCTGCGCGGCGGCTCGCCGAGCGTCGCGCTCAGCCGGCGAATCACGAAGCCCGACGGCTCGTTCGGCGGCGCCGCCGTGATGTCGATCCGGCTCGAATATTTCCAGAACCTGTTCTCGCGCCTGTCGCTTGGCGATCGCGGCTCGATCGCGCTGATCAACACGGACGGCAGGATGCTCGCGCGCGAGCCGTACGACCCGAAGATCGTCGGCCGCGACATCAGCCACGCCAGCACGTTCCGGCGGTTCATGACCGCCAACGAAGGCAGCTTCGCCGACACCGCGTCGATCGACGGCGTGCGACGCCTGTACGTGTTCCGGCACCTCGAGAACCTGCCGCTCATCATCATGGTCGCGCGCTCGGAAGCCGATACCTACGCCGCGTGGTACGACCGTGCGATTCCGATCGGCTCCGCGATGGTCGCACTCGCGATCGGCTTCGTCGGCCTGTCGCTGCTGCTCGACGTGCAGCTGCGCAAGCGCCACCGCGCGGAAACCGAGCTGCAGGCGCTCGCGCGCACCGACGGCCTCACGGGCCTCGACAACCGCCGGATGCTCGACGTCACGCTCGCGCGTGAATGGCGCCGTGCCGCGCGCTCGCAGCATGCGCTGTCGCTGCTGTTCATCGACGTCGATTACTTCAAGCGCTACAACGACACGCAAGGGCACCAGGCCGGCGACGACGCGCTCGCCGCGGTCGGTCACTGCATCGCCGGCTGCCTGCGCCGCCCGGCCGATTACGCGGCGCGCTACGGCGGCGAGGAGTTCGTCGTGGTATTGCCCGACATCGACACGGACGGCGCGGTAACGATCGCCGAGACGATCCGCACCGGCATCCTCGATCTCGGCATCCGGCACGACGCCGGCACGTCCGGCCGCCTGACGGTAAGCATCGGCGTAACGACCAGCTATCCCGAACACGACGATGACATGCAGGGCGCGCTGAAGCTGGCCGACGACGCGCTGTATCGCGCGAAGGAAGGCGGGCGCAACCGCATCGTCGTGCACGCGGCCGCTTCCGGCGGCTTCGCGGCGCGGCAGGCCTGAGCGGCCAGGACGCCACACCGCCGGGCGACGGCAGGGCGGCCGTCGGGCCGCCGTCGCCGCCCGTGCGCAAAATCACCGACAATGTCGCCTCGACATGCCGCCGCGCGGCTGACGCGCCCGGCCGGCCCGCGCGGGCGCACGGCCGCTTCGCACCACCATGAGACTCAAGGCAAAGATCTTCCTTCTGGCCATCGTGCCGTTCCTGCTCGCAATCACCGGCATCGGCTTCGGCGTGCGCCAGCAGGCGACGTCCCTCGCGCGCACGCAGCACGCGACGATCCAGGCCGCGTACCTGTCGAGCAAGGAAGTCGAGCTGAAGCACTACGTCGAGCTCGCGACGAGCGCGATCATGCCGCTCTACGACGCGAGCGGCCGCAACGCACGCGACGACGTGCTGCTGCGCACGCAGGCGCTCGCGATGCTGCAGAAGATGGATTTCGGCCCGGACGGCTATTTCTTCGTGTACGACCTGCACGGCAATTCGCTGATGCATCCGCGCGAGCCCGAGCGCGTCGGCCACAACTACTGGTCGATGCGCGATCCGCAGGGCGCGCTGACGATCCAGAAGCTGATCGGCGCGGCGTCGAGCGGCGGCGGCTACGTGCGCTACGCATGGCAGCGGCCGTCGACGGGCCGCGTCGCGCCGAAGCTCGGCTACGTCGTCGCGCTCGAGCGCTGGGGCTGGATGGTCGGCACCGGCATCTATCTCGACGACGTCGACACCGCGCTGCAGCGCATCGACGCGCGCGCGTCCGCGAACATCGAGCGCACGATGAGCTGGCTCACCGCGATCGCGCTCACCGGCGCGGCGGCGATCGCCGTGTGCGCGCTGGTGCTGAACGTCAGCGAGTCGCGCAGTGCGGACGCGAAGCTCAAGCTGCTCGCGCAGCGCGTCGTCGAATCGCAGGAGCAGGAGCGGGCGCGGCTGTCGCGCGAGCTGCATGACGGGATCAGCCAGATGATGGTGTCCGCGAAGCTGATGCTCGAATCCGCGCTCGCACGCTTCGAACGCGGCACGGCGCGCTTGCCCGAGGCCGAGCAGGCGCTCGCGTCGGGCGTCGCACGGCTCGGCGACACGCTGCGCGAAGTGCGACGCATCTCGCATGCGCTGCGTCCGTCCATGCTCGACGACCTCGGCCTCGCCGCCGCGCTCGAACAGCTTGTCCGCGAGCTCGGCGCCGAAAGCGGCATCGACATCGGCTATACGCAGGTCGCGCACAGCGGCGCCCGACCGCTGCCCGAAGCCGTCAACACCGCGCTGTTCCGGATCGCACAGGAAGCGCTCAGCAACATCGTGCATCATGCGCAGGCGTCGCGCGCGGCCGTCACGCTCGACGTCGGCGCGCACTCCGTCAAGCTGACCATCGCCGACAACGGCTGCGGCTTCGACGCCGAACGCTCGCAGGCCGACGCACGCCGCGGCATCGGCCTGCGCAACATGCGCGAGCGCCTCGACGCGCTCGGCGGCATGCTGACGATCACGTCGCAGGTCGGCCACACGATCGTCGACGCGCGCGTGCCGCTGCCCGGCGCCGCGTCATGACGCGCCCGATAACAGGAGACCTTTCACGCATGAGCGCCCCCGACACCGCCCGGCCCGTCGCCCGACTGCTGCTCGTCGACGATCACCCGCTCGTCCGCGACGGCTTGCGGATGCGGCTCGAAGCGGCCGACCTGTCCGTGGTCGGCGAAGCCGGCAACGCCGACGAGGCGCTCGCGCTCGCCGCGTCGCTCGAACCCGATCTCGCGCTGATGGACGTCGGCATGAACGGGATGAACGGCATCACGCTCGCGGGCGTGTTCCACGAGCGCTTTCCGGGCATCCGCGTGCTGATGCTGTCGATGCACGACAACATCGAATACGTGACGCAGGCCGTGCGTGCCGGCGCGAGCGGCTACCTGCTGAAGGATTCGCCCGCGAGCGAGATCGTGCGCGCGATCGGCGCGGTGCTGGCCGGCCAGACGTTCTTCAGTGAAGGGCTCGCCGCGCGGATGATCCACGCGAGCGCGACCGCGTCGCCGCTCGACCGGCTCACGCCGCGCGAACGCGACATCCTCGACGCGCTGGCGCAAGGGCTGTCGAGCAAGCAGATTGCGCAACAGACGGGGCTGTCGGTGCGCACGGTCGAGACGCACCGGCTCAATCTGAAGCGCAAGCTGGAGATCGAAGGGCAGGCCGAGCTGATCAAGTTCGCGGTGGAGCATCGGCGAAGGTAGGCGTGTCGGAAGGTGGTGGCGATCCGTTGCGAAAGACCCGGCCGGCACGCCACATCATTCCGGCTGTGAAGACGTCACGCACGCCGCCGCGCGTCCCGATTGCCTCTCCGTTTCGCGCCGCATCATCAACATCACCGCAATCACGATACTCAGGATTCCGGAACACATAACCGCGATCGAAAACCCGTGCGCCATCGCCTCCCGATACGCGCCGAGGAGTGCCGGCCGCCCCGCCGCAAACACGTGCTCCATCACAGCCTGCCGCGCGAGCGTATCCGCCTGCGCGCTACCCATCGCCTGTATCGCGCCCGTCATCCGGTGCAGCGCACCGACGCTCATCATGCTGCCGAGCACCGCGATGCCCATGCTCATCCCCGTCTGGCGCAATGCATTCATCGTCGCCGATGCCATGCCCGCGCGTTCGGCCGGCGCCAGTTCCATCACGGTCATGCCGGTCGCGGGCACCGCGAGCCCCATGCCGACGCCGAGCACCGCCAGCGCGATGCCGACCGGCACATACGGCGTTCCGGCGCCGAAGCCGGCCATGACCGCGAGCATCGCGCCGATCAGCCCATACCCGGCCACCATCAGCGCGTGCAACGGAATGCGCGCCGCGATGCGCCCGAACAGCATCGACGTGATCGCCGTCATCACGAACTGCGGCATCAGTTGCCAGCCGGCCTCGGCGGGCGTGCGCCCCTGCGCCTGCTGCAGGAACAGCGACAGGAAGAACAGGCTGCTGTACCCCGAGAACCCGAGCACGAACGACGCGAGATTGGCGCGCACCAGCCGCCGGTCGCGAAACAGCCAGACCGGCAGCAGCGGCCGCTCGACGCGCGTTTCGACCCGCACGAACAGAGCGAACGCCACCGCGGCGCCCGCCAGCGGCACGAGCACCTTCACATGCGACACCCCGGCTTCGCCGATGCCGATCAACCCGTACGTGAGCAACCCGAGCCAGACCACGCTCAGCGCCTGACCGAGCGGATCGAATGGCGCATGCTGCGGATGCCGGCGCTCAGGAATGCCCCACGCGCCGAGCAGCACGGTCACGATGCCGATCGGCACGTTGACGAGGAAGATGTTCTGCCATCCGCCGTGCTCGACCAGCAGGCCGCCCACCAGCGGCCCCAGGATCAGCGCAAGCGCACTGAATGCGGACCATCCGCCGATCGCGCGGGCGCGTTCGCGCGCATCGGGAAACGCATGCGTGAGGATCGGCATCGCGCCGGGAATCAGCAATGCACCGGCGAGCCCCTGGATCGCGCGCCCGATCAGCAGCGGCTCGATGCTGCCCGCGCATGCGCAGACCACCGACCCGGCCGTGAACAGGATCACGCTGGCGAGCCACACACGCTTGTGTCCGTAGCGATCGCCGAGCGGCCCGGCCGACAGCATGAACGCGGACAGCGCGAGCGCATACGCATTGACGACCCACTGAAGGCCGCCGATATCGGTATCGAGCGCCGTCTGCAGCGTCGGCAACGCGACGTTGACGATGCTGATGTCGAGCGTGGCGAGAAAGGTGCCGAGACAGGCGGCCAGGACGAGTGCGGCGCGACGGTAGCGAGGCATGGTGGTCCGCCCTTGATGGGCACGAAGATGAGAATTATTCTCATCATATATATCGACTGACCGTCGGTCAATGGATTGCGTTGGCTGTCAGCAGGGCGCTGGCCTAAACTGCGGGCTTTGCACGAACGGGCGTCGAGCCGCGCGATGACGTACAGGACAAAGGCAGGAACCACGACAGTGAAAGACGACGCGCCGGCAGGCAAGCCGCGCACGAAGCCGGCGGAAGTGCGCCTCGAGGAACTGATGGCCGCGGCCGAGACGCTGTTCCTCGCGCAGGGTGTGGAAGCGACGACCATCAGCGAGATCGTCGAGCACGCGCAGGTCGCGAAAGGCACGTTCTACCACTACTTCGAATCGAAGTCCGACATGCTCGCCGCGCTCGCGCAGCGCTATACGTCGTCGTTCGTCGATCGCCTGCAGCACGCGGTGGACGCATGCGCCACCGACGACTGGCTCGCGCGCCTGCGCGCGTGGATCCGCACCAGCATCGAAACCTACGCGGCAACCTACCGTACGCACGACATCGTCTACACGAACCACCATCACCACGATCGCGCGAATGCCGACAAGAACGCGATCCTCGAGCAGCTCGGCGCGATTCTCGACGGCGGCACACGGGCCGGCACGTGGCGGCTCGCGCACCCGCAGGTCACCGCGCTGCTGATCTATGCGGGCGTGCACGGCGCGACCGACCACATCATCGCGGCGCCGGAAACGGATCGCGCCGCGTTCGTCGATGCGGTAGTCGACGATTGCCTGCGGATGCTCGGCGTCGGCACCTGACGCACGGCAACGAACCACGCGCCCGACAGCTAATGCCGTCCAGTCGAACTGGACGGCATTTTTTGTTGGTGGAATCGCGATGTGACAATAGTTCATCTTACTAATGACTGACGCCGGTAAGATTCGCTTCGTCCAAGTGTAACCAGGCCGAAAACACAAAATTCGACCGCGTGATGCCTTTCGGGTTGCCGTTGGATGTCGCGTCGCGCTATCGAGCGGATATCGCGTCGGCGTCGTATCTCCATCCAGATCGCTTCTTTCAGAAACCAAAAACCATGCAAACCAAACTCATTACCGCCGTGTTGTTCGTGGCTGCAGCCACTGCGTCGCAAATCGCATCCGCAGCCGACGGCACGATCACGTTCAACGGCACCGTGCTCGCGCAAACCTGCACGATCAACGGCAACGGCAGCGGCTCGAACAACTTCAATGTCCCGCTGCAATCGGTGTCGACCAGCGCGCTGGCCGCAGCAGGCCAGTATGCCAACCGCACGCCCTTCAACATCGCGCTGACGGCCTGCACGCCGGCGTCGGGCACCGTCCACACCTACTTCGAGCCGGGTCCGACGGTCGACACCTCCACCGGCAACCTGATCCTGGCCACCGGCGGCGCGACCAACGTCGAGATCCAGCTGCTGAACGGCGACGGCAGCTATTCGCCGATCAAGATCGGTGCGGCTGACGCCTCGCAGAACTCGAAGTCGGTCGCAATCAGCGCGGCCGGCGCCGCCACGCTGAACTACTACGCGCAGTACCTCGCGACCGGCGCTGCAACGGCAGGCGCGGCGACGTCGAGCGTGATGTATTCGCTCGTTTATCAGTAATTAATCACTTAGTTCTACGTATCAGGGGCGAGTGGGGCGGCACGACGTCGCTCCGCCCCTCGTGCTCGCTACCTGCATCGATCCCTATCATGAAGCTTCGAAAAACACTCCGGCGTGCGATCGCCACCGCGTGCGTCGCATCGCTCGGCTACCTGGCGACGCCCGCCAATGCATCGGTGGTAATCGGCGGCACGCGCGTGATCTATGGCGCGAGCGAGTCCGAGGTCACGCTCAAGCTGTCGAACGCCGGCCAGTCGCCCGCGCTCGTGCAGTCGTGGGTCGATGCAGGTGATGTGCACAGCGCGCCGTCCACGATCAAGGTGCCCTTCACCGTCACGCCGCCGATCGCGCGGATCGATCCGTCCAAGTCGCAGACGCTGCGCATCGTCTACACCGGCGAGCCCATGCCGCAGGATCGCGAGTCGGTGTTCTGGCTCAACGTGCTCGAGGTACCGCCCAAACCGGGCGCGGCCGACGCGGACATGAACCGCATCCAGCTCGCGTTCCGTTCGCGCATCAAGCTGTTCTATCGTCCGGAAAAACTCAAGGGTTCATCGGCCGATGCGCCGGCGCAGCTCACCTGGCGGCTCACGCAGACCGACGGCAAACCGGCCATCGAGGCGCACAACCCGACGCCGTTCCATGTGTCGTTGACCATGATCAGCGTCCAGTCCGGCGGACGCAGCGCGACCTTCGACGATGGCGGCATGGTCGGGCCGGGCGAGACGCGCGCCTTCCCGCTGAAGGGCGACATGCCCGGCGCGGCCGGCGCCAGCGTGCATTACACGGCGCTGAACGACTACGGCGGCGCGGTCAGCGGCGATACGCCATTGCGGTCCGGCACCGCGGCGCCGTCGCGATGATGCGCGGCTGACCCCCTTCCATTGCGCGAGGCGCGGGTAGCGCGCCACGTCCTTTCCACAGCAAGACCCAGCATGCCTGCCCGGGCAGGGCGCAGGCTTGCTCACGCTCGGGTGCCTATCGTGATCCAACGTCTTTCCAGTTTGCCGCCATTCATGCGCTGGCGCCCGCGCCCGTGCTTCCTGCTCGCGCTGTCGATGTTCGCATCGACCGGCACGATGGCGGAAACCACAAACGCCACACAAGTGGCGGAAGTCCAGTTCGACGACCTGTTCCTGCAGCGCCCGGGCGGCAAGCGAGTGGACGTCAGCCGCTTCGAAAAGGGCAATGTGGCGGCGCCGGGTTCATATCGCGCCGACCTGTACGTCAACACGAACTGGATCGGCCGCGCCGAAATCACGCTGCGCCAGGTGGGCGACAGCCGGAACAACGTCCAGCCCTGCTTCGATCGCGAGCTGTTGCAGCAGGTCGGGGTGGATCTCGCGAAGCTGTCGCCCGAAGCGACGCGCAGGTTGACGGACTCGAACCATGCCTGCGCGACGATCGGCATGCTGGTACCGGACGCCGTCGCCACCTTCGACAATGGCGAGCAGCGGCTCGACGTCAGCATCCCGCAGGCGTCGCTGAGCCGCGCGGCGCGCGGCTACGTGGACCCGCGCTACTGGGACGAGGGCGTGCCGGCAGCGCTGCTGTCGTACAACGGCAACATCTACCGCGCCGACAACCAGGGCGCCTCGGCGACCCAGGCCTACCTGGGCCTGACCGCCGGCCTGAACGTCGGGCCCTGGCGCTTCCGCCACAACGGCAACTACACCTACGACACGCACGGCGGCACGCACTACCAGAGCGTGCAGACCAGCCTGCAGCGCTCGATCGCGCGCCTGAAGGCGCAGCTCGTGATCGGCGACGCGTTCACCGACGGCACGATGTTCGACAGCGTGGGCTTTCGCGGCGTGCGGATCGCCAGCGACGAGCGCATGTATCCGGAATCGCAACGCGGCTATGCGCCGACCATCCACGGCATCGCCAACAGCAATGCGCTGGTGCAGGTGCGCCAGAACGGCAACATCATCTACAGCGCCAACGTCGCGACCGGCCCGTTCGAGATCGACGATCTCTATGCGACCGGTTATGGCGGCGACCTCGACGTCATCGTGACCGAAGCCGACGGCAGCATCCACACCTTCAAGGTGCCGTATGCGTCAGCCGTCAGTTCGCTGCGGCCCGGCATCACGCGTTTCAGCGTGACCGCCGGCCAGTACCGCAGTCCGCTGCTATCGAGCAAGCCGGCACTGTTCCAGGCGACCGTACAGCACGGTTTCACCAACCTGATCACCGGCTACGGCGGCATGACCGCCGCGCCCGGCTACCTGGCAGGCCTGGTCGGCGCCGCACTCAACACCGGGCTGGGCTCGTTCGCGTTCGACATCACGCAGGCCAACACCGATCTGCCCGGCATGGGCACGCGCCACGGCCAGAGCGTGAAGCTCTCGTACAGCAAGCTGATCAGTCCGACCAATACCAATATCGCGGTGGCCGCCTACCGCTATTCGAGCAGCGGCTACCTGGGCCTGCAGGACGCCATGCAGTTGCGCGGCCAGCAGACGGGCGGCGTGAACGGCCTGCTGTCGAGCGGCGTACGTCGCGGTCAGTTCCAGGTCATGCTGAACCAGGGCTTGCCGGAAGGCTGGGGCTCGTTCTACCTGTCGGGCTCGACCGTCAACTACTGGAACCGCGGCGGCAACGACACGCAGTTTCAGGCTGGCTACAACAACAATTTCCGGCGCATCAACTACGGCGTGTCGGCCGCGCGCCAATTCGACGCGACGCAAAACCGCTGGGACAACCGCTTCATGCTGAACGTGTCGATCCCGCTAAACCTCGGCTCGCGCACGTTGTACTCGTCGACCAGCCTGCAGCACGACAGCCATGGCGCAACCCTGGTCCAGCAGTCGCTGACGGGCTCCCTCGGCGTCGACAACGCGCTCAGCTACGGCGTGAACGTCGGCCGTACCAGCGGCGGCGGCGCCGGGGCGACCGTCAACATGGGCGGCAACGTGGCCTACATGTCGCCGTACGCGACCTTCTCGGGCAATGCGTCGAAGGGCACCGGCTTTACGCAGTACGGCGGCGGCATCTCGGGCGGCATGGTGGCCTATGCCGGCGGCGTGGCCTTTGCGCCGACCATGGGCGAGACGATGGCGATCGTCGAGGCCAAGGACGCGAACGGCGCACGCGTGACGGCCGGCAGCGGCCTGCGCATCGATCGGTTCGGCCATGCGCTGGTGTCGAACCTGACGCCGTTCTCGACCAACGAGGTGGAGATCGATCCGAAGGGCGTGCCGATGAGCGTCGAGCTGAAATCCAGCGCGCAGCACGTCGCGCCGACCGCGGGCGCGGTGGTGCGGCTGAAGTACGAGACCGAGGGCGGCGGGCGCGCGGTGATCATGCGTGCGCGCATGAGCGATGGCGAGCCGGTTCCCTTCGGCGCGGAAGTGAGCGATGCGGCGGGGCAGAACGTCGGCACCGTGGCCCAGGATGGCCGTGTCGTGTTGCGCGGCGTGAAGACCGATGCCGGCACGCTGAATGTGAAGTGGGGCGATACGGTCGCCGAGGGCTGTGCGCTGTCGTACAGGCTGCCCACGGCAAGCAAGGCGAGCCAGCAACGCTGGACCGATGCGGAGGCGGTATGTACGAGATGAGCGGAGCGGGCGCGATGGCACCGGGAAAGATCACGAAGCGGAACGAGAAGCCGGCCTCGGCGCCCAGACCGGCAAAATCGATGCGAGGCTTGGGCCGCCTGGCGTTCTGGCTGCTCACGCTGGCGATGCTGATGCTCGGCTTGGGCTCGCGTGCGGCATTCGCCCAGAGCGCCAGTTGCGCGGCGGGAACGCCGTCGGCGGTGCCGGTCACGATGCCGGCCGCGGTAACTGTCCCGCGCGACGCCCAGATCGGCTCGGTGCTGGGTAGCTGGGTCAGCACCTCGAATACCCCCAACTACTTCAGTTGCACCGTGACGGGCTCGTACGCCTCGGGCATGCTCTTCGAAACGGTGTCGATGACCAAGACCAGCATGACCGTGACCGGGCCGCATGGTCTGGCCTATACAGTCTGGAATACCAACGTGCCTGGCGTTGGTATCGCGATCGGCGTGAATCCCTACGTGAGCACTTGCGGATACCAGGGATGGCAGAATCTCGGCAAGCCGTCGGGGACGTTCCCCACCCCATGGTCTGGCGGCGTCTGCACCCAAAACGGTTCGCTCACCAACGGCGGCCAGGCCGAAATGGCGCTGGTCAAGACCGGCCCCATCACGGCGGGCACGGTGACTGGCTTGCAGTTCGAGGGGGCGTCAGTGACGGGGCCAACCATCCACGGCCCGTTCACGGTTGCCCCCTCTGGCCACGTGTTGTTTTCTCTGAGCCCGACCAACATCACCGTGGCGGCTTGCACCACGGCGGACGTGACGGTCAACATGGGCTCGCACATGCAGTCGGAATTCACCGGCATCGGTTCGACCACCAAGCAGGCCGTCGCGGTCAACGTGGCGGTCAACTCCTGCCCGATTGGACTGAACTCGATCCAGTACGAGTTCGACCCGGTCAATGCCGTGCTCGACGCCACCAACGGCGTGCTCGCGCTGTCGAGCGGTTCGACGGCCACCGGCATCGGCCTGCAACTGAAGGACAGCAGCGGCAATGCGCTGAATTACAACACAAAGTACACGCTGACGAGCTACAGCAAATCCGCGGGCGGCTCCTACACGATCCCGCTCACGGCCCGGTATTACCAGACTGCCGCGAAGGTAACGGCCGGCAGCGCGAACGCGGTGCTGACCTTCGCCATGACGTATCAGTAAGCAGTGCGTATCGGATTTCGACGTATGCGGTGGCGGTACGCATGTAATGAGCATGCGGATGCAATGGACCTGGGAAAGATCATGAAACGGAACAAGACGCCGGCCTCGACGCGCAGGCAGGCGAAATCGGCGCGAGGCCTGGGCCACCTGGCGTTCTGGCTGCTCACGCTGGCGGTGCTGATGCTCGGCTTGGGGACACGTCCCGTGTTCGCCTCGAGCATAACTTGCTCGGGAACGGCGCAGACGGTGACGCTGACGATGCAGCCCTCGGTGACCGTCCCCCGCGATGCGCCGAACGGCACGGTACTAACCTCCTGGGTCAGTACGCCGAACGTCTCCAACTACTACACTTGCGCGGTATCGGGTACGGCAGCCGCGGGTATGGTCTTCGAACCGCTATCGATGACCAAGTCCGGCATGACCGTGAAGGGACCGACCGGGGTGGCCTATACGGTCTGGAATACCAATGTGCCTGGCGTCGGTGTCGCGATCGGCGTGAGTTCTTACGCGAACGGTTGCGGAAGCCTGCCCTGGGTGGATCTGGGCGTGCCGTCTTCACCGTTCCCCAGCCCGTGGACGGGGAACTCCTGCAACGCAAACGGAATTGTGACTTCGATCAGTAACGGCGGTATGGCGCAAGCGGCGCTGGTCAAGACCGGCCCGATCACGGCGGGCACGATGACGGGCGGCGTGCTGCTCGTGGGGGCGTCAGCGACGAGCACCGGCGGCAACGTGTATACGGTCGCCGCCTCGCCTCTCGTGTCGTTTTCGCTGACGTCGACCAACGTCAGCGTGGCGGCTTGCACCACGCCGAACGTGACGGTCAACATGGGCTCGCACATGCAGTCGGAATTCACCGGCATCGGTTCGACCACCAAGCAGGCCGTCGCGGTCAATGTGGCGGTCAACGCCTGTCCGACAGGCCTGAACTCGATCCAGTACGAGTTCGACCCGGTCAATGCCGTACTCGACAGCACCAACGGCGTGCTGGCGCTGTCGAGCGGTTCGACGGCCACCGGCATCGGCCTGCAACTGAAGGACAGCAGCGGCAACGCGCTGAAGTACAGCACGCCGTACACGCTGACGAGCTACAGCAAGTCGACGGGCGGCTCCTACACGATCCCGCTCACGGCCCGTTATTACCAGACTGCCGCGAAAGTAACGGCCGGCAGCGCGAACGCGGTGCTGACCTTCACCATGACGTATCAGTAGGCCGCGCGCAGCGAGCCTTGACGTGTGCGGAGGTGGCCTGGACCTGCGCCGGCACGCCCGGACGCGCGGTCACGTCGGTCGCTCGACCGCTCACCAGGCGCCCTGGGCAAAAGAAAAAGAGAAGGGCGCCCGAGGGCGCCCTTCTTGCATCCGGACCGAGGCCTTGCAACGGCCGTCAGTTCGTCCGCGAATTGTGCTTCTGCAGATACGCGATCAGGCCGTCGATCCCGCCCGATGCGAGCTGGCTCTTGAACTGCCCCTGGTAGACCTGGATCAGCCACGCGCCCGACATGTCGATGTCGTAGATCTTCCAGTCGTTGCCGACCTTGCCGAGACGATAGCCGACCGACTGGCTGTCGCCCGGCGTCGTGACCGTCGACTGCACGAGCGCGTCGGCGCCCGACGCGCCGCCGGCCTTGAACGAGAACTTCGCGTCCTGGCTGCCGAGCTGCGCGAGCGACGCGGCGTAGGTGCGCGTCATCAGCAGCCTGAACTGCTTGTACAGCTCCTGCTGCTGTTGCGGCGTGGCCTGCTTCCACGCGTCACCGACCGCGATGCGGGTCGTGCGCTCGAAGTTGGTCGCGGGCAGGAAGCGCTGCTCGACGACCTGCGTGACTTTCGCCATGTCGCCGCCACGTGCGGCCGGATCGGCCTTCATGGCGGTAACGGTGCCCTCGACCGCATTGCGGACGATATCGACCGGCGCGCTCTGCGCGAAAGCGGAAACCGACACGGCGGCCGCCGCGACGAAAGCAAACAGATGACGTTTCATACGAATATCGCTCGATGAGAAAAAACGACCGGTTCATTGCACCGGCCGACGAAGCAAAGTATACCGGGCCTGACGCTTCGGTGTTCCGCCGTGACCGACTGTTACCTTTCAGGTCCCTTTGTCACAGGCCCGCGGCGGCGCGTCGAAGCAGCATGGCGCCGTTTATGTAAATATCCCCTTACAAACCGGCCGGACGTCGGTATCGATTCCGCCGTCACGAACAAATCTCCTTCCCTCCCCGAAACCCCCAACGTCACGACCGCCGCCACGCCGCGCCGGTATACTTGGCTACTTTGCCCTTGCCAGCCGCTCCCCACCGCCACATGGTGACATCTCTCATCGTCCGACTCGTTGCATGGTCGGTACGCCGACCCGTCTGGGTCGTCGTGCTGTCGCTCGTCATCGCCGCGCTCAGCGGCGTCTATGTCGCCCAGCATTTCAAGATCAACACCGACATCAGCAAGCTCGTCGATGCGGAACCGCAATTTGCCGCGCTCGGCCACGCCGTCGATAAAGCGTTCCCGCAACGCAACGGCACGATCCTCGCGGTCGTCGAGGCGCCCGCGCCCGAATTCGCGAATGCCGCCGCGCATGCGCTGACCGAAGCGCTGCGGAAGGATGCCGAAGCCGGCCGCATCGGCCAGGTCGCCGAGCCCGGCGGCGGGCCGTTCTTCGAGCACAACGGGCTGCTGTTCCTGTCCCCGCAGGAAGTGACCGATACGACCTCGCAGCTCGCGAGCGCGCGCCCGCTCGTCAACGAACTCGCGAAGAACCCGAGCCTGACCGGGCTCGCCACGACGCTGTCCACCACGCTCGGCCAGCCGCTTCTGACCGGCCAGGTGAAACTGTCCGGAATGGCGAAGCTGCTCGCACGCAGCGCCGCGACGGCCGACGACGTGCTGGCCGGCAAGCCGGCCGCGTTCTCGTGGCGCGCACTGGTCGACAACGATGCCGCGCGGCAGCCCGCGCGCGCGTTCGTCACCGTGCAGCCCGTGGTCAACTACGGCGCGCTGAAAGCCGGCGCGGAAACCAGCCAGGTGATCCGCGACGCGGCCCGTTCGCTCGACCTCGAGAAGCGCTTCGGCGCGGCCGTGCGCCTGACCGGCGAGCAGCCGCTCGCCGACGACGAATTCGCGTCGGTCGAAGACGGCGCGGCACTCAACGGCGTCTTCACGCTGCTCGCGGTGCTCGTCATCCTGTGGCTGGCACTGCGCTCGAAGCGGATGATCGGCTCGGTGCTCGTCACGCTGTTCGTCGGCCTCGTCGTGACCGCCGCACTCGGCCTCGCGATGGTCGGTTCGCTGAACATGATCTCGGTCGCGTTCATGGTGCTGTTCGTCGGCCTCGGCGTCGACTTCTCGATCCAGTACGGCGTGAAGTACCGCGAGGAGCGCTTCCGCGATCCGCGCATCGATCACGCGCTGATCGGCGCCGCGCACTCGATGGGCATGCCGCTCGCGCTGGCCACCGCGGCCGTCGCGGCGAGCTTCTTCTCGTTCATCCCCACCGCCTATCGCGGCGTGTCCGAGCTGGGCCTGATCGCGGGCGTCGGGATGTTCGTCGCGCTGCTCACCACGCTCACGCTGCTGCCCGCGCTGCTGCGCCTGTTCGCGCCGCCGGGCGAATCGAAGACGCCGGGCTTCCCGTGGCTCGCGCCGGTCGACGATTACCTCGATCGCCATCGCAAGCCGATCCTGATCGGCACGCTCGTGGTCGTGGTCGGCGCGCTGCCGCTGCTCGCGTTCCTGCGCTTCGACTTCAACCCGCTGCACCTGAAGGATCCGAACAGCGAATCGATGGCGACGCTGCTCGCACTGAAGGATTCGCCGGAAGCCGCCGTCAACGACGACACGATGCTGCGCCGCTTCGCGAAGACCGTGAAGGCCGCGGAGCCGGGCGCGACCGGCGGGCCGATCTCGATCCTGCATTCGGCCGACACGATCATCGACGCGTTCCTGCATGCGGCGCTGTGGTCGATCATCTCGATCACGATCCTGCTGTGGGTCACGCTGCGCCGCTTCGGCGACGTGCTGCGCACGCTGGTGCCGCTGCTCGTGTCGGGCGTCGTGACGCTCGAACTGTGCGTCGTGCTCGGCATGCCGCTCAACTTCGCGAACATCATCGCGCTGCCGCTGATGCTCGGCGTCGGCGTCGCGTTCAAGGTGTATTTCGTGATGGCGTGGCGCGCGGGGCAAACCGGGTTGCTGCACTCGAGCCTCACGCATGCCGTCCTGTTCAGCGCCGCGACGACGGCGACCGCATTCGGCAGCCTGTGGCTGTCGCACCACCCGGGCACGTCGAGCATGGGCAAGCTGCTCGCGCTCGCCCTGACCTGCACGCTGATCGGCGCCGTGGTGTTCCAGCCCGTCCTGATGGGCAAACCGCGCGTCAAACGCGCCAAGAACCAATCGCAAGGAATCAATGAATAAGGTGCGAATCATTGCGGCGACCGTTGCCGCCAGCGCAGTGCTGACCGGCTGCGCGACGGGACCGAACCGCAACCCCAACGACCCGCTCGAGCCGATGAACCGGGCGATGTACAAGTTCAACGACACCGTCGACACGAACATCGCCCAGCCGATCGCGAAGGGGTACCAGAAGGTCACGCCGACGCCCGTGCGCACCGCGATCAGCAACTTCTTCTCGAACCTCGGCGACCTCGGCAACATCGCGAACAACCTGCTGCAGCTCCGCATCACCGACGCCACCGAGGATCTGATGCGCGTGGCGATGAACTCGGTGTTCGGCGTCGCCGGCCTGATCGACATCGCGACGCCGGCCGGGCTGCCGAAGCATCACCAGGACTTCGGCCTGACGATGGCGCGCTGGGGCATGCCGTCGGGCCCGTACCTCGTGCTACCGGTGTTCGGGCCGAGCACGATCCGCGACGGTGTCGGCCGCGCGGTGGACGTGCGCTTCAACCTGCTGAACTACATCGAGCCGGCCGCGCGCAACCCGATGTATATCGCGCAGTTCATCAGCGCGCGTTCGGACCTGCTCGGCGCGACCGACCTGCTGAAGCAGGCCGCGCTCGATCCGTATTCGTTCGTGCGCGACGCGTACCTGCAGCAGCGCAAGTCGCTGACGTATCGCAGCCAGTCGTCGTCGGCCACGCTGCCGACTTACAACGAACCGGGTGAATCGGGCGCCGCGCCGGCCGTGCCGGGGTTGCCGAACTATGAGGATCCGGGCGAGTCGGGCGGGGCGTCCGGCGCCACGCCGAACAACGCGCCGGCCGCGCCGGGGTTGCCGCAGTACGACGATCCGGGCGCGGATAATGCGATGCCGACGAGTGCGCCGGCTGCGGCATCGGCTGCTGCTCCGGCTGCCGCATCGGCGATGCCCGCGAGCAGTCCGGCCGCGCAGTAACGGCGGCGGCCTCAAAACTGCTCGCTCAAAACCCGCTCTCACGAATTACTGGCAACCTGCCCTGCGGCAATCCCGGCTGCGGGCCGCTATCCGGCAGGTTAAACATCGCCATCGTGCTCGGACACCGGAACGTCTTCAGCACATCGCTTGTCAGCGGATTCGCGACACTTCCGGCGCTCGTAATGTCGAGTGCTGCTTCTCGGCCGTCAAAACTGAACGCGACTCGCGTGCGGCCCGGTGTGGCCGCCTCGACCACACGACCTTTCCGGAGCAACCGCATCAGCGCCCACGGCCCGTCCGTTGCGATCGTCGAAGTGTCCGGACGAACGCGCGGGCTCGCGGTGATCTGAGCATGGACACCACCACGCGGTCCCGGCCATGTGACCGTGAAAGGCGCAATCGGGCCATGTCGGTAGAGCGTCGTCTGTCCGTCGATGTCGAGCGACAGGCTCATGATCGTCGGGTCGAGTTCAGGAATTCGGATGTCAGCCTTCCAGCTCGGCTGCTTACGATCAGGATCGTTGAAGAAAATGTCGCGGATCGCCTTCGCGTGCTCGAATGGCTCGAGGTCCGGCCCCTGCACGGGTTCGGTCGCGCCCGGCAGCGTCCGGTAGCGCCACGGCTTCGCGGCCGTGTCGACGAACGGTGCAAGTGTTTTCGTGAAGAAGTCATCGATCACGCCACCCTGCGTAAACACCCGAGTGAAATCGTCAATGCTGACGTCGCGCTCGCTATCGGGCGAAAACGGGTAGTTTCCTTCGATCGTCATTCGACAGGTGTCTGCAACTACCGCCTGCATCTGGCGCGACCGTAACTGGCCGATCCCCTGATTCACGCCACGTGAGCCATCGACAGCGAGTTGACGCAAGACTGCCCGGAACGGCGCCGGCATCGTGTCAGCCGTCATCTTGAGCTTTGCAGCACTCTCGCTTTTCGGCGGCATGCTGTTGTTCAACAGCGCATTGTCGGAAATCGTGAGTGTCGTGTAGTAATCGTTCAACAGATCGGTGACGCCATCCAGGCCCGTTTTCTCCGCCGGGGGCCTGGACAACTGCGTATCCGACAACACATCGGCATGGCCAGTCACGACCTCACGCAATGCCGCGAAATGGCTATCGACCAACTCGCGCTCAACCTGTTCCGACGCGCGAGGTCCCAGTATCTTCTCGGTTTGCTGGTTGACGGCGTCAGTCGCTTTTTCAAGGAAGGAGCCGTCTGCTCTCGCCAATGGCTGCGTCAGCGTCGTTTCACGTGCCACCGCCCGCGCGAGACGCGTCAGCGGTGAATCTGGTGCAGCGAAAGTCCGCAGCACCTTCAAGCTAAAGGCAAGGCTTGTTCCGCTCACGACACGAATGTCGTCAAGAAACGCATCCCATTGTTGAGCGTACTCCGCCAGGTACAAGCGCCTGATCGCCATCGACAGCTCGCCCCCATCTCGACTCGACACGTTCAGCACCACAGCCGAATTTCCCGGGGAATCACCCAGCGTCCGACGCCCCATAACCCAGGCATCGTCGTCGCTTGCCTTCTGAAGAAACTCCGGCAGGCGCTTGTCGAACATCGCCCGATATCCGTCCAGCGTAAAGAGTCCTGGTACGCCGCCGGACAACGATGCTCCGCTGGCCCGCGTAAACACGACGCCTGCTTGTGGTCCAACCACGCGCAGCAGCGAAAATTCGGCGGGCGCGTGTTTCAACATCGCCGCTTTCGCGCGCTGGTACAGACGATCGACTGGATTGCTGCCATCGAGAAATGCACGCGCCTGCCGGATCAGCCCATCGTTACGGGACAATGGCGACTGCACTACGTGTCCTACGGAGAACAGTCGCTGCACGTGATCGATCATTGCGGCGCGCCCACCGAACATTGCTGCACTGTCGTAACGTGCCCAATCGTCCAGCACCCACATCCTGACGTCGTTCGCGTTGAACCTTGTCCTGTCGTAGAGCATCAGGTACACGCGCAACGTATCGTACGCAGCCTTGGCATCACCGTTCGCCAAGGCATCGTTTATCACGGCCTCCATCCTGCGGACTATGTTCGGCAATACAACCTGCTCCGACAGAGCCTCGTATACGTGACGACTTCCCGACTCGATCATGTCGAGCCGGTCCGCGCCGAAACGAAATCCGACGTCGGGATCGGCGATGAGGCGCGTTGTGTCACGCGACAATTCGTTTGCATTGTCCAACACCATCGGAACACGCTCAGGAGCAGTAGAAAGGTTGCTTCGCGCAAGCAAAGCGGCCAGTGAGCGTGCCTTTTGTCCCAGCGTAGCAAGGGCTGTCCGTTCCCCTGTGAAGCTGCTCCAAAGATTCGCGCCTAACCCCACAGCGATCAGCCACACAAGCGAGTGTCCCAGCCATCGCTGCAGTCGCGCGCGATGCTCCCGATTCGGGTTCGGATATGCGAGATGCCCCTCGCGAAATACGACTCCGACCAACAGATCGCGCAGGAAGTAGCCGGTTTCGCTACACGCTCCTCGCCGGTCATTCGACTGCGCACCGGATGCGCCGATCATGCGTTGCAACAGCGTTTGACGATCCGCGACGACCTGCTGGCCGGTCTGACTTGCACTCGTCAGGTAAACACCTCGGAGCATCGCGTACGGTACCGTCGGCGCACCGTTGTCGCCCCCGCTGAACACTTGCCCGATCAGGTCTGCCAACGGATTCGTGAGTGCCGAAAATGCCTCCGGCAACATCGCCAGACGGCGACGACGTGCCACATCGGTTTCATTGCGAAGCAGACCACTCACGCCATCGGCAAGACGCGTCGCGAGCAGGTTCAGTTCCGTCTTGACCGCATTGGCCGTCCGCCCCTCCGGGTCGGACCGCAGCGTCACGCCCCATATCTGCTCACGCTCCAGTTCCCCGAGTGACGTGAAATAGTCAGTGAAGCCCGGCAGCCGGTCTATCTTCGTGACAATCAGCCAGGCGGGAAATTCAGTCCCGAACTCGACTTGCATCTCATCGAGCCGCGCCCGCAATGCGCGGCTCTCGGTTGCGCGTACGTTGAGATCCGCGTGCGTCAAGGCCGCGACATTGATCGTCAACAGCACGCCATTCAGCGGCAACCGGGGCCGGATACGGTGAAGCAGTCGAAGAAATCCTTTCCATTCCGCCGCATCGGTCTGCTCGCGGGCAGTGCTTGTGTCGGTCGGCCGCTTGTTGCGTGTCCCCTCATTCCGGGTATCCGACAGTTCCGCCGTCAGACGGTAGCGCGACGTGCCGTGCCGGACATAATGGCCAGCCGTATCAATCAGCACGGCCTCGTTGGTTATCCGCCAACCCGGCAAAGCCCGGGCGTCATCGGGCGCGAGCGAATGCTGAAGTTGTGCATCCAGCGGGAACGCCAGGCCCGCGTTTAACAGCGCCGTGGTCTTGCCCGCCCCCTCCGAGCCCATGACGGCATACCACGGCACATCGTAGAGATATGCTGCTGGCCCTCGAAACAGTCGCGACAGCCTGCGGGCGCCCCCGCGCCGCGCTTTCAACTGCTTGATCGCCGTCCTGGCCATGTCTTCGATCTCCGCCAGGCGCGATGCAGCCAGCGGCCGGGCGCCACGCTTACCGAGTCGAAGCAAACGCCTGAGCTGGCCCGGATGCCGGCGCATGCGCCTCCACCATCGGACCGACATAGCGACGGCACACACGAACACAACGCCGGCCATTGCCAGCATGCGGGCCATCACGGATGCAAACAGCGGTTTGCCGGCCAACGTCACGAGTGGAAAGGCATGCCATATCGCGAGACAGAGCAGCACGACGAAAACAATGCTCGTCGACCAGTCGATCAGCCACAGGATCCATACAGAGAGCACCAAGGCGATCAAAGTCAGTCGAATGCCGACCGATGCGAGTGGATTCAGTCCACCGAAACTCACCATCGGTCCCGCAAACCAGATCGCGGCAGCAGCAACGATCACCGTCACGACTGCCCATAGATGACGCGAGCGTAGAAACGAGAGAATCTTCTTCATGTGTAGGGTGAATGGCGTCCAACTTGCACTACCGGGCCGAACTGGCCCTCAGTGGTTCGATCGCACTGCCTGTCGGCGCGACACGCGCAATGCTGGAGAGTTGTCGCTGGACGTCATCCGCTTGCGTGCCCAACTCGATACGGCAAAAGACATACAGTGCGCAAAGTGTCGCCGACAGCAAGGCAACCGACATCCACACCGGGATTTCGAAATGGAAGGTCTGTCGATTCGTTACGGTCGATTGCGCATGAGGTGAGAGCGCGTCTGGAACAGGTGGAAGATGCATGACAATCGCGTTGTAAATTCGCTCTCGCACGCGGTCGTGCACGCCAAACGTCCTGCCACGTGGATACCGACCTTCAAACCCCAGGCTGAAAATCCGGGAGATCACTTCGAGCAATGGCCAGTGATCGGCATCGTCTTTCGACAGCCGCAGCGACAGTGCGTAGATCTTCGAACCGCCCTGGTTGTCTTCTCCAACACACTGAGTCAGCGCTCCGGCAGCCCAGGCGACACTCCCCGACGTATCGCCTCGCGATGCAAGTACGCGCATTGCGACCTCGTCCAGCGCCGTACACAGGCAATATCGTGCGCCGATCATGTGTTCGCTGCGGACGTTGGCCCGCACACAAAGGCGCTCATACACGCGAACTTCGTCCATCAGCAGGTCGCGCAAGAGTTCGTCATGGCCGATGCCGATTAGCTCCGGCATATCCACCAGCGCTCGAAGCAGCACCCTGCTTGCCTCCAGCAAGGCATTACGGTGGCCCAGTACCGCTGTCAGCCTCGTCTGCTCGTCCTCGGGCGGCGAAAGCGGTCTCAATGGACGACTACGGCGCGAGTTGGGTCGCTGCCTTTTACTCTTGCCAGAGAGAAAGATACCGTTCGGTTGTCGCGGTGGTGCCAGCGCGCTTCGAGCCGACACGATCTTGGGCGGGCTACTGGGTTGGGTCATGCTCGGGTGGATTCAAAATTCGACTCCTCGCGCTCAATGTAGAAAAAGTCAAACCGTAGGACCAGCATCGGACACGATCAGCGTTCCACCGCAACTTGTGCCACTGCCATGATGAGCAATTTGACGGCCGTTGATTGTGCCGAAACCGCCTTTGGTAATGACACCGGGGCCATGCAATGGACACGACACGGAATCGCCTACGCATGCTGCGGGCCGTCCGTTGATCGCGACGCCTGCGCTGGCTGATGTGACTACGCCGCCGTGGGTGGTCAATGTGCCGAGAGTTGCGACGGAAGCTGGCATTCAGAATGCACCTCAAAATAAATTACCAAATTTCACCACTAAAAACCCCACTCAATCTCTTTTGAATTTTTCATCAAAAACCTCCCTTTTCCTTGAAAATTCATAGGGTGACGACTCACTTGGATCGTCAAACTCCGGGTCATACGGGAGAATCTCAAGGAGACTTCTCCGACAAGCATCCGACACCATGGACCGGACTCGTGATGAGTACACGAAAGCTTATTCACCTTTTCCAAACCTCTCAGCCACCAACCTTATAGCTACAGCATAAATAACATAAATCATCACAAAATAAATCGCATCAAACCTGGACTTCAACCACCAATACGGCAAAACGCCAAAAAACACCAACACACAATAAATGTTAACCTTGCTGAATTTTTTATCGAATCTCAATCACCCACCTCATCACACTCATCCGACGCAGGACACCCCGCAGCTCCCTTCATAAGGGTCTTGCCACCTTGAATCGCTCCTTGAAGCTTCACTTGACTCATAATTTCTGATTTATGCGCATCAATCCTATTACTAAGCTTCGCAATTCTTGACGTACTACGCGCAGTCTTTAGTTGGGAAGATAATGCGCGCGCCGCCTTCGCCGATTTAACAGCCTTCCCTGCAGAGGCACCCATCCCTGGCAAAATTGCGGAAAATGCACCAGAGATTGCCATATCAGCCACATCAAGGCACTTCCAATTCATTTTCCCCGTAAAAATCTTCTGCTTTGCAAGTTGAATACCTGCATCAACGGCAGCCCCCCCCAGCGCTTTCCCAGCAAAAAGTGCCACGGGTATGAGGAACGCAAACGCTCCACTTGGATCAATTCTATTGATCGGATCTCTATCCGCGTAAGAGTAGTGAGCCAACCCTCCTAACAATCCAATCGGATCTTGGTTAATGTAACGTCCAACTTCGGTATCGTAATAACGCAACCGGTTGTAATTCAGCCTCGACTCCCGATCGTAGTACTGCCCCGGAAATCGTATCGGATTGTCAACGGCGTGCGCCAGCCTTCGGGTCGTCCGTCCATACGCACTCAAATCCGCTGCCCACACCACCTCGCGCTGTTCGTCGTACAACTCCTGCGGCGTCCCCAGGTGATCCATCACGTAGTGCCACGCCTGCCCATCCGCCAGCCGCGTCAACGGGCCTTCATGATCCGGATGCGGTACGTATGTCACGGCGCTGTCCTCATGCGACGTGCGCCCCGTCCTCACCTCCTGCATCATCCAGTCGCCGTCCCACATGAACAGCGTCGTCTGCCGCACGCCGCCCGTCTGCGTGTGATGCTTTGCTACTCGCCGTCCGAGTGCGTCATATTCGTACTCGCTTCTTGCACCGTTCTCGTGTTCGATTGCGACTAATTGGTGACTGCCGTCGTACCGATACCGCGTCACCTCCGGCGCTTCCGTCGGTTCCTCATACTTCGGCGTCCCCGTCAGCACTTCCATCACGCGCAGCAGATTGTCCGTCCCGCGCTGACTACGCTGTTCCGCCGCAGTCAGTTCCGGCTTCGGCCGCAACGGCACCGTTCGCGCGATGCGGTTGCCGTGCCCATCGTACGTAAAATCCACTAGACGATCCGGGCGCGTCTGCGGCGCGAACCGCAGCAAGCGATCCCCGCTTGCCTTCCACGCCTGCACGTCGTTCAGGCTCGGTGCAGCACCCAGCAAGTTGCCTGCCGGATCGTAATGAAACGCTTCCGAACCGCTCGCCGCTGTGACGTGTGTCAGACGGGATAGTGCGTCGTAGCGATACGTCTTCTTCTCCCGCCACGCATCGTCCAATGTCGTCAGTTGGCCCGCCGCGTCGTACTCCCACGCGCGCCACGGCCGCGGCCTCTCCAGCGACCGCCCCCGTTCGTCCAGGTTCTGCCAGCGATGCGCGGCCAACAAGCCGTTCGCGCCATACCCGAAGTGGTGTGCAGCGGGACCCTGCGTGCGCTTGATCTCACGATGCAACCCATCCCGCTCGAAACTCGCCAGCGAATGCTCGTCCAGCAGGACGCCATGTACGTGCCCCGAGCCGTAGCGCTGCCAGACCAGCGCACCGACGTCCGGCACGCTCGTCCAGTCGCGGTTCCCGATCGCGTTCACCCCGTGGGTCAACCGCCAGACGCGTCCGTGATGCGCCTGCACCTCGGCCGTGCGGCGCCCGGCCGCGTCATATTCGTAGGTCACCTGCACCGGCGCCCGTCCCGGTGAAGCTGCCTGAGCCTGCGTAAGCAACCCGCGCTCGTCGTACCGATAACTGGCTTGGTTCCCATCACTGGATCGCCGCTCCACCGGCCGGCCGAGCACGTCATACGTCACATGCGTAGTGATCTGCCCGTCCTGGCCGTGATCGATGCGCTCGACCAGTTCCCCCGCAGCGTTGTACCGATAGCTTTGCCGGCGGCCATCGAAGCCGGTCTGTTCGATCAACCGGTTCCGGCTGTCGTAGCGGAACGTCGTCGCCTCCTGATTCGCATTGGTCAGCTTGGTCAGACGGCCAATTGCGTCATACCGGAACTGCTGCGTGCCCTCCGCCGGATCGACGATTCGGGTTCGCTGCCCGTAGCCATCCCAATCCACCCGCGTCACGCGCTTGAGCGGATCCGTATGCGCGATCGCCCGACCCGCTTGATCATATTCAGCCTTCCACCAGCCCATACCGGCCGGCTGCACCGCGGTCATGCGCGCCGACAGGCTGCCGCTGTGGCGGCTGACCTGGCCCAATGCATCCGTGGTCTCGGTCAACTGGCCGAATTGATCGTACTGATAGGTCGTGGTCTGTCCCGAGCAATCGGTACGCGCCACGAGTTGCCCCGCTTCGTCCCACTGCATTTTCGTCACGTTACCCAGTGCATCGGTGCGGGCAACCGGCAAGCCGTTCTCGTACGCGTAACTCGTCACATTCCCGAGCGGATCGGTTTCGCTCGTCAGGTGACCTTGCGCGTCGTAGCCGCGCTGCCAGATCTGCCCGGCAGGGTCGGTGATCTGTTCCGGCAGGGTCCGGTCGTTATAGCTGATGCGCGTGACCTGACCGGCCGGGTCGATGATCGACGTCGGATTGCCCCGCGCATCGTTCACCATCCGCGTCGTGCGGCCCAGTCCATCCGTATAACCTGCCACGCTCCCCGTCTCGTCGAAATGCGTCTGCTCGAGGCTGCCGTCCGGATGCACGACCTTCTCGACCGCCCACAAGCCGTTGTAGTGGTATTCGGTCGTATGCCCCAATCCGTCCGTCACCCGTGTCACGCGCAGCGACGGCAGGTAATCGAAACGCGTCTCGCGCGTGACGATTTGCTGCCCGTCGGCGGTCTCGGTATACGCGTAGGTCCGTAGGCAGTATGCGTTTGGCGTATCGTCGCTCCATTCCGATACGTGCGTCGCACCCGCCGGCGTACGGTACGTTGTCAGCAGATGGTGGTCATAGCTGTAGCGCCACGTCAGGTTTTCGCGGTCGGTGGACTCGATCAGGTCGCCGTGTTCGTCATAGGCGTAGCTCGTCAGGTGCAGCGGCTGATTGCCGAACCCCTGGTCGAGCAACACGGACGTGATCCGGCCGGACTCGTCCAGTTCGCAGCGCACGGTATGCCGATTGTTGCGAACCGTTTCCAGCCAGCCTTGCGCCGTATAGCCGAGCGTCAGGCTCTGCCCGTCGCGTGTGCCGATACGCTGCAATTGCCATCGGGCCTCGTCAGCCGGATGGCGGCCATAGTGCTCTTCGACACCGTTGCCGAAGCGCAGCATGTAGGTGGCGCCCGAGGCGTTGTCGTCACCACGCGCCAGCGTGAGCTTCTCAATCGAATGGAAGTGTTCTTCACCGGGGCTCAGCGGCGGAAACCGCAACTGCCGCCCGTCCGCGTCGAAGTAGATCAATCCCGTCGAACTCGTCCGCACTTCCGTCGCATACGGCAGTTTCCACGCCACACCCAGACTGCCTTGACGCTGATCCGCGCTGCGGTAACTCCGGCTCCAGTGAATCGATACCCGGCCCGGCAGCGTAAAGTCCGTGTGCGACAGCACCTTCTGCCCCGTCGCCAGATCGACCGGGTTCGCGCTGACCGTCTTTTTCGCGCATTCCGCGCAATCGGCTTCGGTCACCGGTGCGAGGCCGCTGGCATCGCCATTCGTCATGCTGATCGTCGGCGCCTGCAGGTAAATCGCCGTGCCTTTCAGGTGAATGCCGGACTCGTCGATCGTCACCGTCCCGCCCGGCCCCGTCAGCTGCGCCTGCTTCGCCCCCGACAGGCTGCTTTCACCCGTATCCGCGATGCGCAACTGATTGGCGTTCGAACTCGGCACAGGCGCGGGCAGTTGCGGCGCGAAGTCGGGTGACGGCACGATCGGATTCGCCTGATCGGCACTCACCGCATCGCCCACCGCCTTGCCGCGCACGGTCACCGTGTAGGTATGCCCCACATCTGCCGTCCAGTCCTGCACGACGCGGTCGGTCCGGCTCTGGCCCACCGTGCTGGCCATGTGCAATCCGACGTTGCGCAAGTACAGCCCGCCGACGTTGACGTTGTACGCCATCCCGACGTTGAGCATCGCGCCCATGCCCACGCTCTTCACCGACGCGAGCGTCACCGTCTCGACCTTGTAGCCACCGGTCGACAGTGTCCAGTGACGTCCGATCTGGTCAGTTTCATCGTGGCCGATCCACTTCGTGCGGTCGCGTCCTACCGTGTGGGTTTCATCGGCTTCGATCACCGCATCCAGGTTGCGCTCGGCCTGGATCCAGACCTGCTCCGCCCCTTTCTTGTCTTCGAAGCGGATCGCATTGGCGTGGCCGTATCCGCCGCCCTTGGTCGAGCGCGTCAGGATCCCGCTTTGCGTCGCGTTCGCCGGCAACGTCCACGGCGGCATCGTCATCGCGTTGTAGACACGCCCCGTCACGATCGGGCGATCCGGGTCACCGTTCTCGAAATCAACGATGACCTCGGTGCCCACCCGCGGAATATGGATGCCGCCGAAGTTGCTGCCGGCCCACGGATACGACACCCGCACCCAGCAGGACGAGTTCTGGTCCTTCACGTCGGAGCGGTCCCAGTGAAACTTGAGCGTCACCTCGCCGTTCTTGTTGGTCCAGATCTCCGCGCCTGCCGGACCGGTCACGATCGCCGTCTGCGGGCCGCGCGTGCGGGGTTTCGTGATCGTACGCGGCGGGCGGAATACCGTGGTTGACGGCTGGACGATAAACTTGCTGCGAATCGCGTAGGCCGAGAACCCGGTCGTCTCGCCGGTTTCCTTCGCGTCCAGCGCCGACTCGATCACCAGATACTCGCGATTGGCGTTCACCATCGGATGGCCTGCCAGCGCAAACGTCGTGCCGCACACCACGTTGCGCAGGTTGCCCTCGCCTTTCGCCCGCTCGCCCTGTGCGTGAATCTCTTCCATTCGCACGCGTGCGAATGCGTGACCGTCCTCCGTTTCGGTATAGTCGCCCGGCCACTCGTAACGTTCGAGCTGGTTGTGCGCCGTATCGCGCGGCAGGCTGTTCTGCGTGGTCAGCGTCGCGCCCGGCTTCTCGAAGTCGAAATCATCGGTGGTCCACACGCCCGACTGCAGGCGCTCCGTTGCTTCGAAGCGGTCGACGTGCTCCCTGTCGATCTTCTGGCCCGGTGGGTAGTACGCGAGCGTTTGGTACGCGACGCTTTCCACCATCCGGTGAGCGCCTGGACCGTCGACCAGCACCAGTCGGTGTACGCCTTCCGAATGCTCGAAGAACCACGTGATGCCGTGTTCTTCCATCAACCGCTGGGCAAACGCGAAATCCGACTCGCCGTACTGGACTTGATAACGCAGCGGCTTGTAGGTCCGGCCGACCCGCATCTCGAACGAGTACAGGTACAGGCTGAACACCTCGCGCAGAATGTCCAGCACGCTCTTGCGCTGGAAGATGCGGTAGTCGGTGCGCTCCCGCGCCAGCGCAAACCAGGGTTCCAGCACGACCCGGTAACGCGACTGCCGATTCAGTTGGTCCACGTAGCTGGCCGCTGTCACGACGCCGCTGATTTCTCGCGTGCCGGCCCCCAGATTGGCTGCCCCCGTCCGCCCGGCCATCCCCGCGACGAAACCGCCCATCCCGTCCAGCTGGATCGTGACGGTCAGCTCCTTGCCGAGCGTCGCTTTGAGATCGAGGTTGGCCAGCAGGTCGACCGGCAGCAGCGGATCGGCTGGCGTCGTCAGCCACAGTTCATATGCATACAGCGTGGAGAGCTGCTCGGTGCCCCGAATCGCGCTCAGGTGCAGCACCGACGCGATGCCTTCCAGCTCCGGCAGCGCCGGGCCGCTGACCGAAAATGTTCGGTTTGTCTTGAAACTCAACATGCGTGCTGGCCCTCGTGCGCGTGATTGTTGTTCTGTGTCACCGACTGCATGAACCGCTTTCCTCCGTGAGTCAGAGTGCGCTGCGCGTCCCCGTTCGAACCGGCCAACGCATCAACTCGCCGCGCTGCGGCGAGCGCAACACAGACTGAGTAAAAGAATGTGTCGAAACGTGACGTGCCACGTAATGCTCGAGGATCACCCCGAAGAGATAAGGGCTCATTCCATCAAAACCGCTTTCATCCACGGTCAGCACGCATTCGATGCCTCGACCGAATCGCAACTGGCTCTGGCCGGGCAGTTTCTTCGTCACGGGGCGCGCATCAACATGGAGCAGACTGTCGATCTGTCGTTGGAAGCGCACATCGTCGGCAGCAGCGAACAAAGCCAGAATGTCGCGTAGCCCGCTCCCGTCCTGAGCCTCCAAGGTGCTGTATCCGAGATTCAGCTGGCCGATCAGCCGCCAGGCAGCGTCCCGCTGGGCAAACGGCGCACGTGCAGGGCTCGGCGCACGAATGAGTCCCGCGCTCCTTACCGGCGCACTGATCCCGACAGTCAGATCCTTCAGGCCATCGGGCACCAGCAGGCTAGGCAAATCGCAGTTCGTCAACCAGGCATCCACCGACAGATATTTCATATCTTGAGGATAGGAGTACTCATTTTGATCGACCAACGAAGCGAAAACATCCGTACCTGCGTACGTGGCACGCGCACCATAGCGACGATACGACGTCTTCGCCATTCCATGCTCGCGGCGCGTCGTGAAGTAGCGTCCGTGATTGGCTTCATCGTTCAGCAGCGCCTGGTACAGCGGCCGAAACTCGAGCGACGCCGCGCCGTTGCTCACAAAACCATGCAATGCTTCTACCGCGAACACCTCGTAGTCCGAGCCGTTCTGCCTGTCGGGTCTCAGCGGAATTTCAGCGCCCATGCGCGGGATCTCGGCGGGATCGGTTTTACGACGAAACAGGTTGATGACCGGTGTACAGAAGAGTGCAAAGCGGGATGCGTCGACGTGCTCGACCAATGTACTGTCGAAGCGATCCAGCAATATGACGATTTCGGCTTCACGACCGGTCACGTGTCGCAATCCCGCATTCAGACCCGCCAGCGTGAAAAACCAGAAGCGCGCGGGACACGCTGCATATTCGTGCAGCAGGTTATGGCCGTGAAACTTCGATCTGGCCAGCGGCAGCAGACTCTCGTCGGTAGCCAGACCCGCGTGTTCGATCGCCTGACCGGAGACAATCCCGAGCGATTGATTCGGGTCAGCGAAGCGGTTCGGCACCCCAGTCACGGATGCCACAGCGCCAGCGTGGATCAGTTCGAACAGCCGCGACGCGACGCGCTCGTCACCTGCCAGATACACGGGCAACTGATCCAGGCCGCGCAACTCATCGAATAGCGCTTCGCCCGTGGTACGGAGCCTGAGGCGCAGCGCACCGCGAACCGGCTTATCTGCAGCGCTATAACGCTCTATCGACGGGATGTCCGGTGGAACCCCTGTCAGCCTCGCCGAAACAATCTCCAACGGATACAACATCACATCCAGACCGCTACGAAACGTGCAGGACGTGCGTTCGCCATCCGGCACGCGGCTCGTGAACTCCGTGCCACGCGGTACGCAAAACCCCTCGAGCAAATTGCCTTCCTGCTCATCGGGATAGAGGCGAGCTACCGCAATCGAGGGCGTCGGGGCGACGTAATTCGGATAGACAGTTTCCAGGAGCCGACTGGTCAGCAGGGGGAATTCGGCATCCAGTTTCAATTGCAGCCGAGCGGTTGTAAAACTCGCCGCCTGCACCAGACGCTCCACAAAAGGGTCGGCGATCTCCCCGACATGCATGCCCAGCCGACGCGCAATTTTTGGATGCGCCTGGGCGAACTCCTCCATCAACTCCTTGAAGTAAAGCAATTCCCGATTGTAGGCATCAAGGAGATGAGGGTTCATGGCAAGCGCAAATTCGGATTCCACACAGAGAATTCGACAGCATCGCTGTCAGCAGTGTGTTGGATGCTAGCCTCAAAAACCATCTCGATAAATACCTGACAGAATTGAGAGGTCAGGCTTTGATACCGGGGCTGAGAGCCTTATTTTGAGATATGAGTCGTTATCCTGAATATTTTAAGCATAATCCACCGCTACAATCCTGCGCTGACGCTCGTTGCTCATGAAACCTCGCAAGTCTCGTTCTCCATACCGTTGTGCCGATTGCAATGGCCGGAAACGGTCAAGAGTGCTGCGTCATGCAGCAATTTTCTTGCGAGTGCGAGGAAGAGGGCGGAGGAGGGGAATGCGCAGCGGTGCGCGCCGCTCAAACGATCCGCATCGCGCCCGCACGCTCGAACGCATGCCGCGCCTGGATCAGCGTCGTGCGCGCCGCGCGCGCGTCGCTCGCGACCTGCAGCAGCGGGCCAAGCTGCGACGGCTGCTTCAGCAGTTCACGCAGGATCGGCAGGATCGCCGTGCTGCCGTCGTCGCGCAGGCCGGCCGTTGCCGCGCTCGGCAACGTGCGCCACGCCGGATCGACGATCGCGCGGCACACCGCGAACGGTACGCCGCGCGCAGCCGCGAAGGCCGCTGCGATATGCGACTCCATGTCGACGGCGAGCGCACCCTTCGCGCGATGCAGCGACGTCTTTTCCTGTTCGCTGACGACCGGTGCGCCGACGGCCGCGATCGTGCCGCGCGTGACGCGCGCCCAGACCGGCGTGTCGTGCAGCGCGGCGACGAGCCGTTCACTCCAGCCCGGATCGGTCTCGACGCGACCGAACGGCCCGTCGATCGCGTTCGCGATCACGAGTGCGCCGGGCGCGAGGTCGGGCGCGAGCCCGCCCGCCGTGCCGAAGCTCACGATGCCCGCGCAACCGCGCGCGGTCGCCTCGGTCAGCGCGCGTTCGAGCCGGTCGGCCCGTGCGGCAAAGACGGCTTCGACGCCGTCGCCGCGCGCGATGCGCGCCTCGAACGCCATCCCCGTCACGGCGATGACGGGCAACGTGCCGGTGGGTTGCGGCGCCACGCGTTACAGCCCGAACGTCACGCGCGTCGTGTTGTCGCGCTTCAGGTTGCGATAGCGGGCGAGCGCCCACAGCGGGAAGAACTTGCGATAGCCGTGGTAGCGCAGGTAGAACACGCGCGGGAAGCCCGTCGCCGTGAAGCGCGCCTCGTCCCACAGGCCCTCTTCATTCTGCTCGGCGATCAGGTAGTCGATACCGCGCGCGACGGCCGGGTTGTTCACCTCGCCGGCCGCCATCAGGCCGAGCAGCGCCCAGGCGGTTTGCGACGCGGTGCTCGGCGCCTGCTCGAAGCCGCGATAGTTCAGCTTGTAGCTGTCGCCGTCCTCGCCCCAGCCGCCGTCCTTGTTCTGGATCGACAGCAGCCACTGCGCGCCGCGCTTCATGCGCGGATCGTCCGGCGTCAGGCCGGCCGCGTTCAGCGAGCACAGTGCCGTCCACGTGCCGTACACGTAGTTCATCCCCCAGCGGCCGTACCAGCTGCCGTCCGGTTCCTGCTCCTTGAGCATGTAGTCGAGCGCACGACGCGCCGGCTCGCTGTTCAGCGGCGTCTCGCCGAGCTGCGACAGCATCGACAGGCAGCGGCCCGACACGTCGGCCGTCGGCGGATCGAGCAGTGCGCCGTGATCCGAGAACGGGATGTTGTTCAGGTAGTACTGCGTGTTTTCCGGTTCGAACGCGCCCCAGCCGCCGTCGCTGCTCTGCATCCCGACGACCCACTCGCGCGCACGCGCGATCGAATCGCGATACGCATCGTTCTGCTTGAGTTTCTGCGCGCGCTCCATCGCCACCGCGACCACCGCCGTATCGTCGACGTCCGGGTAGTGTGCGTTCGCGTACTGGAACGCCCAGCCGCCGGGCCGCACATGCGGGCGGCGCGAGATCCAGTCGCCGCGCACGTCGAGGATCTGCAGCGGGCGCAGCCATTCGAGGCCGCGGATCGCGGCGTCCTCGGCACGCGCGTCGCCCGTTTCGAGCAGCGCGTGCGCGGCGAGCGACGTGTCCCACACCGGCGACAGGCACGGCTGGCAATACGCTTCGTCGTCGTGCACGACGAGCAGCTTCTCGATCGACTTGCGCGCGATCGCGCGGTTCGGGTGATCTTCCGCGTAGCCGAGCACGTCGTACATCATCACCGCGTTGGCCATCGCCGGATAGATCGCGCCGAGGCCGTCCTCGCCGTTCAGGCGCTCGTCGACGAACGACACGGCCTGGCGGATCGCGCGTTCGCGCGTGTAGTTCGGGAACAGGCCGTCGGCCGCGCGCAGCGCATGGTCGACCACGCGGAAGAACGCGAACCAGCCGGCGCTCTGGTGGCCCTGGCGCGGCAGCAGCCCGGCGTTGACGGGCGGATCGATGAACAGCTCGTCGATGCGCACGCCGCGCGGGTTCTTCGCGAGCGGGCGCTTCGCATTCAGCACGAGCAGCGGCACGATCACGGTGCGCGCCCAGTACGACACCTTCGACAGATGGAACGGGAACCACTGCGGCAGCAGCATGATCTCGACCGGCATCATCGGCACCGCGCGCCACGGAATCGCGCCATACAGCGCGAGCTGGATGCGCGTGAACACGTTCGACATCTCGGCGCCGCCCATCGCGTGAATGGCCTTGCGTGCGCGCTGCATGTGCTCGGCGTTCTCGTCGTCGCCGATCACCTTCAGCGCGAAATACGCCTTCACGCTCGCGCTGATGTTCGGTGCGCCATCAGTGAACAGCGGCCAGCCGCCGTCGGCCTGCTGGATGCGGCGCAGATACTTGCCGATCTTCTGTTCGAGCTCGAGGTTCGGCGTCTCGCCGAGATAGTGGACGAGCAGCACGTATTCGGCGGGAATCGTCGAATCGGCTTCGAGTTCGTAGACCCAGTGGCCATCCGCGTTCTGCGCGGCCAGCAGCGCATCGGTCGCACGCGCGACGGCCGTGTCGACGCCCGCCGGCACGGTGCCGGCGGACAGGGTAGCCATTTCGGTGAGATCGTTCATCGGTCCCTCTCTTATTGTGTCTGGAGCACGTCCGCGGCCAGCTGGCCGGAGCGGATCGCGCCCTCGATCGTGGCGGGCAAGCCGGTGGCAATCCAGTCGCCCGCCAGCACGAGATTGGTCCAGCGCGTACGCACGGCCGGACGCTTCATTTCCTGCGACGGCACCGCCGCAAAGCCCGCGCGCGGCTCGACGACGAGCTGCCACGCGGGAATGGTTTCCGGGTTCGCGCCGGTCACGCGCGCGACGTCTTCCCAGATGCGCTGCGCGAGCGTGTCGCGCGGCGTATCGAGCCAGCGGCCCGCGTCGCGGATCGTCGCCGCGAGCTGGCCGCCGCCGGTGCGCACCGCATCGACGACACCGTTGACCACGGACGTCTGCAGCGGATTGCCGGCCGGCGCTTCGGCCGCGAAATACGCGGTCACGACCGCGCTGAACGTGTCGGGCGCGGTGAGTTCGGGCACGAGCGGCTGCGCGACCTCGGGCGGCACGGCCAGCACGACGGCGTCGCCCGGTGCGAGATCGATCCGCTCGCCGCCGACCGAGACCGCATCGACCGCATTGCCGTGCGCGCCGAATTCGAACGCGTCGAGCCGCGAGTTCAGCCGGATCTGCGCGCCGCCGTGCTGCAGCATCCGCAGCGCCGGTTCGACGAATGCACTGCCGAGGCCGTGGCGCGCGACGAGCGGACGGCAGGCGGGTGCCCCCATGGCAAACGTGCTGCACAGCGCCGCACGAGCGAGTTCGGCACTCGCATGGCGCGGCTCGACGTTCAGCACACCGAGGAAATACGGCCGCAGCCAACGTTCCCACAGCATGCCGTCGCATCGCATCGTCTGTGCGAGTGAACGGCCCATGCGCGCGAACGCGAGCGGGGCGAGCGCGAGGTAGTCGAGCGGTGTCGTGTCCGGCGCGCGCGACGCGGCATCGAACAGCCACGACGGCCAGCGCCCGTTGCCGAAGCGCAGCGTCCAGCGCTGCTGCGACGCGACGTCGACGACGGGAAATTCAGGCAGCGCGGGCCCCGCGAGCTGGTCGGCCGCGCCGATCGCGCGCAGGTAGCGCTGCGTCGCCGGCTGCCCCGCGAAAGCGACATGCAGCCCGCTGTCGAGCGTCGTGTTCAGCGTCCCGTCGAACCATGAGCGGCAGCGGCCGCCCGCATGCGCGTGCGCATCGTGCAGCACGATGCGTCGCCCGCGACGTTGCAGCTCGACCGCGGCCGACAGGCCGGCAACGCCGGCGCCGATCACGTGGACGGTCCTGGGCATCGACTCGGTCGGCTCAGAACAGCGCGTAGCGCGCGGCGATCATCAGCATGCGCGCTTTCGGCTTGCGCAGCGGCGCGCGCGGGAACGCAAAGCCGCGTGCGATCGCGGCTTCGAGAATGCAGCGATACGCGCCCGACATGATGCGCGGCGCCTTCACCTGCGCACGCGCGCAGGTATCCATCACCGCATCGGCCTGGCGGAAGTGCTCGAGCGCGCGCTCGACGAGCGTCGCACACACGCGCGGCAGCGCCGGATCGCGCACGATCGTCGCCGGGTCGGTGATCGCGATGCCTTCGCGCGCGAGCAGCTCGCGCGGCAGGTAGCAACGGTTGATCGCCGCGTCGTCGTCGATGTCGCGCAGGATGTTCGTCAGTTGCAGCGCGCGGCCGAGGTGATGCGACAGCTTGATCCCTTCGGCTTCCGGCATCCCGAAAATCCTCACCGACAGCCGGCCGGCCGCGCTCGCCACGCGATCGCAGAAGAGGTCGAGCGTCGGTTCGTCGGGCGCGCAGATGTCTTCGACCGCATCCATCGCCATCCCGTCGATCATCGCGTGGAAATCGTCGCGCTGCAGGTTGAATGCGCGGATCTCGCGGTCGAGCGCGGCCAGGTGGCGCGGCGGGCGGCCGGCGAAGCATGCGTCGATGTCCGCGCGCCAGCGGTCGAGGCCCGCGTTGCGCTCGGCGCGCGGCAGGTCGCTGTCGGCGATGTCGTCGACCGCGCGGCAAAACGCGTAGACCTGGAACATCGCATCGCGCTGCACGGCCGGCAGGATGCGCATCGCAAGATAGAAAGAACTGCCCGATGTGACGGCAGCGGCGTCGGTTTCTTGTTCGTCCACGACGGAATTGGAAACGGCCAAGACGAGCTCCACGGAGACACCCACGCGGGGCGATTGAAGAAGCCATGCCCGGCTGGGATGGTCAGGGTGTCAAATGCGTGCGAGATATGCGAACGATCGACGCAGACAGGCACAAATTACCGGCCGGAAGCCGGAATTGGGCGAAAGTATAGCAATCTTTGAAGTTCGATGGCGGACACGCGCCGCGTGCGGCGGCAGGCCGGAAGCCGTTGGCCGGCAAGCGCGGCCGGCCCGGGCGGAAACCGGCGCCGGCGGCGCTTCAGCCGTAAACGATGTCGCGCTGCAGGTCGAGCGCAATGAGCCCCATTTCGCGCGTGAGCTGCAGCATCGAGCGGCGTTCGAGGCGCGAACCCATGAAGCTCGTCACGCCGCCGTCGGGCTCCGCGGTGAACTGGAAAACCGCGCCGCCGGTGCCGAACCACGCGCCCGGCACATCGGGCGATTCCTGCCAGTCGATCTGCGCGAACACGCGCGCGATGCCCGCGCGCACCAGGTCGCCCGGGCCGATCGGCGGCGCGATGTCGCCCAGGTCGTCGAGCGAATAGGGGCCGGGTTTGTCCGGCTTCCGGTAGAAGAGGTAGTCGACGTTCATGGGGTGCAATCGCAGGCAAAGCAACAAATTAGCGTGCTTCGGGATAAATTCAAATCGGATACGGACGAAATGTGGCCTGCACGAGACAAGAGGGACAGATCGAATCCGGCCCGTCTGGGCGCACGCGGGTTCGTCTAAGATGACACCTTTCTCAAAATCTAAAGACCCGGACACCATGGAGACGAACGCAAGCGCCACCCCGCAGTCCGATCATCCCGTTTTCGTACTCGTGCACGGCGCCTGGCACGGCGCGTGGAGCTACGCGCACGTCGCGGCCGCGCTGGCCGCGCGCGGCCACCTGTCGATCGCGCGTGACCTGCCCGCGCACGGCATCAATGCCCGCTTTCCCGCTTCCTACTTCGCACGCCCGCTCGACAAGGACGCGTTCGGCGCCGAGCCGTCGCCGGTCGCGAACACGACGCTCGACGATTACGCGACGCAAGTGATGCAGGCGGTCGACGACGCGTACGCGCTCGGCCACGGCAAGGTCGTGCTCGTCGGCCACAGCATGGGCGGCCTCGCGATCACGGCGGCCGCCGAACGCGCGCCGGAAAAGATCGCGAAGATCGTCTATCTCGCGGCCTTCATGCCCGCGTCGGGCGTGCCGGGCCTCGACTACGTGCGGGCCCCTGAAAACAAGGGTGAAATGCTCGGCCCGCTGATGCTGGCGAGCCCGCGCGTCGCCGGTGCGCTGCGCATCGATCCGCGCAGTGGCGACGCCGCGTATCGCGACCTCGCGAAGCGCGCGCTGTACGACGACGTGCCGCAGGCCGACTTCGAGGCCGTCGCGAACCTGATGACCTGCGACGTGCCGGCCGCGCCGTTCGCGACCGCGATCCCGACGACAGCCGCACGCTGGGGCGCGATCGACCGCCACTACATCAAGTGCCTGCAGGATCGCGTGATCCTGCCCGCGCTCCAGCAGCGCTTCATCGACGAAGCCGACGCGTTCGCGCCCGGCAACCCGACCCACGTGCACCAGCTCGACAGCAGCCATTCGCCGTTCATGTCGCAGCCGGCCGTCCTGGCGGGCGTGCTGGCCGACATCGCGAAAAGCTGAGCCCGGTGCTCGTCCGCTCCGCGCACAGCGGGGCGGATGCGCCGCCTATGCGTACGCGACCGACCGATCGCGCCCGAGCCGCTTCGCGCGATAGAGCGCGGCGTCGGCCTCGTTGACGAGCACGTCGCAGGTCGGTGCGCCCGTCTTCGCACACGCGCCGCCGACGCTCGCCGTCACCGGCACGCTGACACCCTCGGCATCGACCGGCATGCTGCCGATCGCATCGCGCACCTTGTCGGCCACCAGCATCGCCTCATCGAGATTCGTGCACGGCAGCAGCAGCGCGAATTCCTCGCCGCCGAAGCGGCCGAACGTATCCTGCGCACGCACGATCGACGCGACGCGGCGCGCGGTCTCGCGCAGCACGGCATCGCCGGCCGCATGCCCGAAACGGTCGTTGATCGTCTTGAAGTGATCGAGGTCGAACAGCAGCACCGACATGTCGCCGCCGTAGCGCTGCCAGCGCGCGAATTCGTCGCCGAGCCGCGCCTCGAAGAAGCGCCGGTTCGCGATGCCGGTCAGGCCGTCGCGGTTCGCGTGTTCGCGCAGCTTCGCGACCGCTTCCTCGCGCTCGCGCTGCATCACGCTCACATGCGTGACGTCCGAGATCGTCACGCACACCGCCTCGACGTCGCGGCCGCGCGTGAGCGGCATGAACGTGCAGTCCTGCTGCATGTAGTCGACACCGCCCGTGATCGGCCGGTCGTGCTCGAAGCGGAACAGGTAGGGCCGCTGCTCCCACGAGCTGAACGCGAAGCTGCCGAGCTGGAACACGCTCTCGAGCTTGCGCGACAGCCACGCGCGCGGCAGGTCGGGAAAGCAGTCGAACAGGTTGCGGCCGATCACGTCGGCGGCCGGGATGCCGCTGTGGTCCTGCATGAAGCGATTCCACATCAGCACGGTCATCGTGCGGTCGAGCACGAACAGGCCGAAGCCCACCCGCTCGATCACGAGGTCGCTCAGCGACGGGGTGGCGGCCGTCATAGCGCGGACAGCAACGCGTCGAGCGCGTCGCCCATCAGCCGGATCGAATCCTCGGCCATCAGCATCACGAAGTGGGCCCGGAACGCATGGTCCTCGAGCCCGAAGTTCACTTCCAGCAGCAATGCCACGCTCCATGCCAGCTCGGTCGGCTGGAAGACGTCGTCAAACGACACGTTCGCGCCGAGCAGCCCCGGCGGAAAGAACACCGGCTTGCGGCCGAGCTCGTCGAGGATCGACGCGACGCACGCACCCATCAGCACGTTCGCGACGTCGAACACGACTTCGTCGGGCGTCGCCATCCCGCCGTACACGCCGTCGCCGAACGTGCGGTCGACGACCGACATGAGCCGCGCGATGCTCGCGGTGCGGCACAGCACGATCGCTTCGCCCTTGATGTCGGAACGAAAGCCCTGGCGCACGGCGGTCACGTTGTCGTGAATGCCCGTCATCTCGCGCAGCGCGTCGCCCGCGTCGGACGCTTTCACGACCCGCACGCGCGGCACCGACAGCTCGATGAAGTGCCCGAGCAACAACGCAAGCCGCGCGGCGGCGCGGCCCATTGCGAGGTTGGCGATCTCCTGCAACGCGTCGCGTTGCTCCGCCGTGAACACCGAGTCAGGCATACAACCCATACTCCTTGAGAATGGGCAGCAATGCCTCCGACGTCACGGGCTTGGCTACGAATGCGATCGCGCCCAATTCGCGCACGCGTGCTTGCGCCTGCGGCTGGATATCGGCGGATACCACGATCACGAACGTGTTCAGATCTTCGTGGCGCAGTGTCTCCAGGACCTGATATCCGCTCATGTCGGGCATCGTCAGGTCCAGAAACATTACGGAAGCTTTGCCGTCACGATAGAGCGCCAGGGCCTCTCGACCATTCGCGGCATACGCGACTTCGACGTCCCAGCCTCCCGGCAGCGCCTTTGTCAGAAGTTTGCGAGCGAGCAGCGAATCGTCGGCAATTACAATCGGCAAAGGCATGGAGCGAAGCGGTATACGGAGTGGTCTCTCTCGCGTTAACGACCGCGCGGCGCGCTTCTTGAGGCGCCAATGCGTTCGGGCGCGGGCAACCGTCTTGCGGCCGCGCGCGGGCGCCGCGACGCAGGTGCGCGCGACGCACCGCGCGGCGAACGCCGGCGGGCGCATATATCTGTCATAGGGAAAGCAAGGCGCGATTCTCGGAGTAAACCGGAGGCGATGCAACTCGCCATTTTCACCATTTCGAACAAAATTGGTCCGAACACGCGCCATTCTGAAAACAGCCATGACCATTTTCGAGATAAGCACGCAAAATTTTTCCTTGTGTACGTTTGCGCTGCCGGATTCGTCGCGTTTTCAATCTGACAGTTTCCCCCTGTCGGAATCGACAGGATTGCGTGCGTCCGGGGCCGTGCGGCGGGCCGCCGCAACTCGTTTATGATGGCAGGCACCTCCGCCTCACCCGCTTCTTCAATGACGTCCGACCGGCCCGCCGATTCCCACGCTCCCGCCTCTACACCCACCGACGACTGGCAGGACGACGGCAACTATGCGTCCGGTGCGCCCGAGCACGATTTCGCGGTGCGCCGCGTGACGCTGATCGTGCTGCTCGTCGCGGCGATCGTGCTCCCCTGCATCTACGTCGTGGTGATGGCGTACAACGATCTCAAGACGCGCGAGGCCGCCGCGAGCGACGTGACGATGCGCACCGTGCGGGTGGCCGAGGAGCACGCGCTCAAGGTGTTCGACCTGAGCGAAACGCTCGATGCGCGCATCGTCGATCTCGTGCAGGACATGGACGATGCGACCGTGCGCAACCGCGAGTCCGACATCCACGAAGCGCTGAACACGATCGGTGGCGGCTATCCGCAAGTGGCTGCGGTGTCGATCTTCGGCGCAAGCGGGATGCTGCTCGCGAACAGCCTCTACTATCCGGCGCCCTACGCGTCGATCGCGAATCGCGACGACTTCGCCGGCATCCGCGACGGCAAGGTCATCGAACACATCTCGCGGCTGATGATGGGGCCGCTCAAGCTCGAGAACATTCCCGTGTTCAACACGGGCGTCGCGCGGCGCCATAGCGACGGTTCGTTCGCCGGGATGGTGTCGATCGCGCTGAAGTCATCGTATTTCAACGCGTTCTACCGCGACCTGCTCGGCGGCGCGAGCACGCCGATGACGATGGCGCTCGCGCGCTCGGACGGCGCGGTCATCGCATCGTATCCGCCGCCGCCGGCACTCGCGCACACCGATCGCTCGGTCACGTTCGGCGACGCGCGCAACGATCCGCGCGCCGGCATCGTGCGCGTGCGCCACGACGGCGGGAGCAGCGAGATCGTCGCGTATCGCCAGGTCGGCAGCTATCCCGTGTACGTGACGTGCGCATACCGCACGTCGGCGATCTGGCATGAATGGTACGAACACCTGAGCGTGCTGTTCATCTCGATGTTCGCGCCGTCGATCGCGCTGTGGTCCGTGATCTGGCTGTCGCTCAAGCGGCTGAAGGCGGAAGAGGAGGCGTGGGACCGCTGGCAGGCCGAGGCGTCGATGCGGCGCTCGATCGAATCGGCGTACCGGCAGTCGCGCAAGATGCAGGCGCTCGGCAACCTCGTCGGCAGCGTCGCGCACGACTTCAACAACCTGCTGATGATCATCTCGAGCAACGTGCAGATCGTGCGGCGGCGCGGGGTCCAGCATCTTGACAAGGAACTCGGCGCGATCGAACGCGCGCTGAAGAACGGGCAGTCGCTCACGCGCCAGCTCCTCGGTGTCGCGCGCAAGCAGCCGCTGCACAACGAGACGATCGACGTCGGGCAATGGGTCGGCACGTGCCGCGAACTGCTGAAGACGTCGCTCGGTTCGAAGTCGTCGCTGGTCGTCGCGATCGAGCCCGCCGTCTGGCCGATCCGCGTCGACGTCGCGGAGCTCGAGCTCGCGGTGATCAACCTCGCGGTCAACGCACGCGACGCGATGGCGACTGGCGGCCGCTTCACGGTCGGCGCGCGCAACGTGACGCTGCGTCGCGAGGACGGCTTTCCGCTGACCGGCGATTTCGTGCAGATCTCGCTCGACGATACGGGTTCGGGCATGGCGCCAGACGTGCTCGCGCGTGCGTTCGAACCGCTGTTCACGACGAAGGCGCAGGGGATGGGGACGGGACTCGGCCTGCCGCAGGTGTTCGCGTTCTGCGAACGCTCGGGCGGCCTCGCGACGATCGACAGCGCGGTCGGTGCCGGCACGTCGGTGCGTCTCTACCTGCCGCGCGCGCGGGCCGAGGATGTCGTCGCACGGCCGCCGGCGGTCGTGCATGAAGCGGGGGCGGGCGCGCTCGCCGGCCTGCACGTGCTGCTCGTCGAGGACAACAGCGAAGTCGCGGCCGGCACCGAAGCGCTGCTGTCGCTGCTCGGGCACCGCGTGACCTACGCACCCACCGCCGACGACGCGTTGCGCCTGATCGAAGGCGCAGCCGCGAACGACGCGTTCGACCTCGTGATTTCGGATATCCACATGCCGGGCCGCCTGAACGGCATCGACCTCGCCGAAGCGGTCGAGCAGCGGCCGGAGAAACTGCCCGTGATTCTCGTCACAGGTTACGCGGAGGAGCTCGACCGCACGCGCACTGTCAACGTCCGCGTGCTGTCGAAGCCGTTCGACATCGCGCTGCTCGACGAGATCCTGCTGGGCATCCGCGAAGCGCGCGACGCACGACACGCGCGGCACGCCGGCACGTGACCCGCTGCGTGCGGGCCGGCGCCGGCGTCGTGAAGGGGTGCGACGCTCAGGCCGCCTTCAGCAAGCGCACCCAGCCCGTGTAGCGATCGACGAAGCCCTGCAGGAACTTGCGGGTATCTTCGCTGACGATCTGGCCCTGGTCGTCGATACGCGCCGGATCGTGCTTGATGAACATCTCGGGCTGTCCGAGCGTCTTCACGTCGAGGTACGCGAGCACGTTGCGCAGGTGCTGCTGCGCGAGGGCAGTGCCCGTCGCGCCCGGCGACGTGCCGAGCACCGCGCCCGGCTTGCCCGACCACGAATTCGAACCCCACGGGCGCGAGCCCCAGTCGAGCGCATTCTTCAGCACGCCCGGAATCGAGCGGTTGTACTCGGGCGTGACGAACAGCAGCGCGTCAGCGGCTTCGATCGACTGCTTGAAGCGCTTCGCGACTTCCGGGAAATCCGCGTCGTAATCCTGGCTGTACAGCGGCAGTTCGCCGATCTCGACGAACTCGAACGAGAAATCGGCGGGGGCGAGCGAGATCACGGCGTGCGCGAGCGCGCGGTTCGACGAAGCGCGACGCAGGCTGCCGACGACCACAGCGATGCGATAGGACATGGCATTCTCCTTCCGGTGAGTGAGGAATCGGACCGATTGCTTCCGAACGAGCGACAAAGGTCTGTTTATAGGCAAGCCAGCCCGCGAACCGCCCCACGGGGCCGTCCGGCCGACTTTCCACAAGGTTTTCCACAGAAATTGTGGATAACTCGGCCGTTATGTTCTGACGTTACAGATTGCCCGCCGCGCGTCGTCGCCGACACGCGACACAGGGTTCTCGGCAAGCATAGCGCAGCGCGCCGGCCGGTTTCGTGAATTCGTGACGGAACATGCATTGCGGGCCCGCACCGCGCCCAGTAAGCTGCTCGCACCGCGACGCGCCCATTTGAGGGCGCAAATGCGCTTGCCTCGAGACACCGCAACCCAGACATGCCGTCCGCCTACGACGACCCCGCCTATCTCGCGCAACTGCGGCGCGACCTGCTGCGCTTCGCGCGACTCCAGCTCCGTGATGCCGACGCGGCCGAAGACGCCGTGCAGGAAGCGCTCGCCGCCGCGTGGTCGCACGCGGGTGATTTCGCCGGGCTGTCGGCACACAAGACCTGGGTGTTCGGTATCCTGCGCAACAAGCTGATCGACGTGCTGCGCGCGCGGCAGCGGACGGTGAACCTGTCCGCGCTCGATGCCGAACTCGACGGCGAATCGGTGCTCGATCGCGAGCTGTTCAAGGAAAACGGACACTGGGCCGCGCATGCGAAGCCGCGACCGTGGGCGCGCCCCGAAACGCTGTTGCAGCAGCAGCAGTTCTGGACGCTGTTCCAGGTCTGCCTCGATCACCTGCCGGAGCAGATCGGGCGCGTGTTCATGATGCGCGAATTCCTCGACGTCGAAATAACGGACATCTGCAGCGAATTGACGCTGACCACGAATCATTGCAGCGTGCTGCTGTATCGGGCGCGCACGCGCCTGCGAACCTGCCTGAGCGAAAAAGGACTGACGACCGAAGATGCTGCCGGGGAAATGTACTGACGTGACGCGACTGCTGTCGGATGCGCTCGACCGGCATCTGACCCTGCATGAGCGCCTGCAGGTGCGCGTCCACCTGCCGACCTGCAGCGGCTGCAGGGCCTATCGCGGGCAGATCGCGCTGCTGCGGACGGCCGCGAAAGCGGCGGCGGGGCGGGGGCCTTCCCCCGATGATGACAGTGCGTCGCCAGGGGAAGGCTAGGCCCGGATCGCGTGACGGCGATCGTCCGGGCGGTGGTGAGTAGTGGCGTGCTGCCCGGTGATCGGGCCAGCTTCAATTGCCGGTGCTTGTACTATTGCTTGCACCGGGCTGATGCAATCAGAAAAATACGGCAGACAAGAATTATTCGAACAGCGCCTGCACGGATTCAGGCGGCCGGCCGATGGCTGCCTTGCCGCGATAAACGACGATGGGCCGCTGCAGCAGAATCGGATGAGCGGCAATCGCCGCATAGGCTTCCGCATCGGTCAAGTCGGCGCGGGCCAGATCCAGCGTCTTGTACGGCTCCTCACCGTCGCGCAGCATGTCGCGAACCGGACGGCCAAGCTGCCGATGCAGCGTCTCCAACTCCTCGGCCGTCGGCGGTGTCTTCAGGTACTCGACGACATTCACCGGTGCACCGGTGGTATTCAGAGATTCGACCAACGCAAGCGTCTCGCGCGACTTCGAGCATCGGGGGTTGTGGAAGATCGTGATCATCATTCAGGCCTGGAGGGGAGAGCCCTGTATTGTAGCCAGTCTGCATCGGGGGCTTGGCGGGGTGGTGGACGCGGACTCGCTACTTTGTAGAAGCAGGTGGGTTAGATAGTGCGACGGACCGCGGGAGGGGAGTGCTGCTCGGGATGCGCTTCAAGGAGTTTGTAGGTTTATGCGCATAAAGGTGGACGGGACTCTATCGAGCGACTCGCGTGACGGTGAATAAATGCCCCCACGCCAGATCAGTACGAGGCGTGTTTCGGATCGCAAAAGGTGCGGGCGGGTGCATCGTAGGTCGATTGGTTTATGCGCATAAAGCGTGCGAGTGCCGGGTGAGGTGCCTCGAGATCCACGGCGCGGTGAATCCGGACATTTCGGCGCTCGGGTGTGATGCCTGCTTCGGTGTGACGCCTCGCAGGTAGATCGCCACACACTGGATTCCGGCGCGGTCGGGATGTGATCCTTCACCGCTCGCCGCCTATCGCTCTCGGTTTATGCGCATAAACGTAGCGCCCGGATGGCGCGATGTGTCGACGTACGCGGGTTCAGTGGCACACCTCGACGCGGCATCCCCTGCCAGGTCGTACCGCTCACAACCCGCTCATGAAAGTACCGGCCTTCCCATAGCACGGTCGACTGCCCCGGCTCCGCGGACTTTATGCGCACAAACTTCCCGGCTCTCAGGCAAGACGGCCCCATCGAACGAAAGGGCAGTGCACCGCGATCCTGCGGCAACTTGCTACTCACCCTGACGACCCACACGCGACGATTCAAACCCCGAGTCGCTCAGCGACGTTTCAGACATCCGCCACACCATCCACTCGAGCCACCGCTCATCGCCTGTTCGTTTATGCGCATAAACCGATAGCCCGAATGGCCAATGCGTAGTTGCAGAACGACAATTTCATTGAAATTCAAATATCGTCCTGTAGAATTCCAACGACCAAAATAGGAGTGAAAATTGGCCGCGGAAATCATTGCAGTCACTCAACAAAAAGGTGGCGTCGGCAAAAGCACGATTGCCATGCACCTCGGTGCCGCGTTCCATGAAAAAGGGAAGCGCGTCCTCGTCGTCGACGCAGACCGTCAAAACACACTGGTTCACTGGTCGAGCGCATCCGGCGACAGCGACACCGGCATTCCGTTTCCGGTCGTCAACCTGGCCGAAGCCGATGGCCAGATCCATCGCGAGATCAAGAAGTTCATCAACGACTACGACATCATCGTCGTGGACTGCCCGCCGTCGATCACCGAGAAGGTATCGGGCGTGGTCCTGTTGGCCGCATCGATTGCCGTGATTCCGACGTCGTCGTCGCCGGCCGATTACTGGTCGAGCGTCGGACTGGTCAAACTGATCCAGCAGGCGCAGGTCATGAACGAAGACCTCCGGGCCGTCTTCCTGCTGAACAAGACCGAAGAGAAACGCATGCTGACCCGCGAGCTCAAGCGCGCGCTCGAGGAACTCGGCTTCCCGTTGCTGAAAACGCAGATCCCGACCCGGGAGGCGTACAAGCAGGCAATGGCGCTCGGTCAGACCGTGCTGCAGATGAACGATCGCGGCGGCAAGCTGGCCGCATCCGAAATTCGCGCATGCGCCGACGAAATCGTCGCCATGCTGCCCTGACTTTATGCGCACAAAGGAGTCACATGAAACCTTCCCAATTTGCCAAAGGATTCCAAGCGCGCCCGGATATCACGACGAGCGAGAAGCGCACGGCACTCGATCGACTCAATGCGATCGACGGCATCGTCAAGTCCGAGACGCCCACCCCGGCGCCGACCAAATCCGCGAAGAAAGACATCGCGCCGCCGCCCGCTCCCGAGCTCACCATCGATCCGTCGATCGATGAGTCGACGCAATATCGCGCGTGGCGTCTCGAGAACCGCTATGCGCCGGGGCAGGTGATCGAGCTGTCGCTGAAGGCGATCAAGCATAGCCCGTTCAATCCGCGGCACTTCTATCTGAAATCGTCGATTGCCGAACTCGCGGTCAACCTCGCGAAGCAGGGGCAGCAGCAGGCGATCCACGTGATTCCGGATTACGACACCCCGGGCACGTATTTCGTCAGCGACGGCGGCCGCCGCGTGCGGGCACTGAAGGAAGCAAACAAGGAATCGGTCAAGGCAATCGTGATCGACGTGCCGATCGGCATCCAGAGCTACAAGCTCGGCTACGATCTCAACGTCCAGCGCGATTCGCAGACGGTGTTCGACAACGCCGTCGTGTGGCGCCGCTTCCTCGACGACAAGCATTTCCAGAGCCAGAAGGAGCTCTCCGAGCACCTCGGCCTCGACGAATCGACGGTGGCCGTCGCGCTGTCGATCGGCAAGCTGCCGGAAGCGATCATGCAGGAAATGGTCGCGCGCCCCGACCGATTCGGTTCGAACATGGCGTATCAGGTCGGCCGCTATCACAACGCGCGCGGCACCGAGGCCACGCTGCGGCTGATCAACAAGATCGTGTCGGACGATCTCAGCACGCGCCAAGTGTCGGACATCGTCAAGGGCCGCGTCGCGGCGCAGGAAACGCCGAAGGCTGCGGGTCGTCAGCGTTACGCGCAACGCCTCGAGATCAAGCTCGGCGGCAAGTCGGTCGGCGACCTGAAGTCGTATGGCGAAGATCGCATCGAATTGCGCCTGCGCGGTCTCCCGAAGGACAAGCGCGACGCGATCCTCGAGCAGCTCGAGCGGATGCTGTTGTCGGAGTGATGGAAACGGCCGGCAGGGCCTGGTGAGGATGCCGGGCCCGCCCGCCTGAGGGGCGGGGCCGGCGGCGGCCCGTCAGCGGGCCTGAGCGGGCCTCAGGCGGCCCGCGACTGGTTCAGCGTGAACGACAGCAGGTCGCCGTCCGTCGGCTCGCCCCAGGTCCTCTGGGCCAGCCAGTCGAAAAAGGCCGTCTCGGCCAGCTTGGAATCGAGGCCGCGCTTGCGCCAGTCATCGCGCAGATGCGTGCCCATCGTCGGCAGCGCCTCCGATTCGAACGACTCGCGCGCCACTTCGCGCTCCGCGTCGCCCTGCTCCTCGTACAGCACCTTCGCTTCCTTGCGGCGGAACGCGGCGAACTCGCTCAGCAGGCGTGCCTTCAGATCATCCGGCTGGGCCGCTGCAATCTTCGGGGACGGCGTGCCGACAGGCAGCGCGTCGACCGACTCGACCGGCGGCGCATAACCCTTCTTCAGCGCATCCTTGAACAACGCCGGCGCGCTGCGCACCGGCGGCAGCGTCGTGCTGCGCATCCGCTGCTCGGTCATCTGCAGTGCGGCACGAATGCGATTCTCCTCGCTGTCCGCATAGAGCGTCTGCGCTTCCTTCAGCGGGATCCCGAGCTTCACCATCCGGTCGACCAGCGTGCTGTCGAACACGTTCGGGTGTTCGTCGAGCGCGAGCATCGGCTGCTTGCGCTCGGTCACGCGGAACTGGATCTCCGCGACCCGGCGCCCTTCACGGTGCTCGATCAGCTCGACGAAGATGTTGGTGACCGCGTTGACTTCCGCGATTGCGGGGCGCAGATAGTCGCGCTTGAAATACTTGTACTCGCGCTTCGCCTCGTCGCCGGCTTCCGTGTCGGGCGTACCCGACAGGATCGGCCGCCACCATTCCCACGGCTCGCGCATCGTCAGGTGGCTCGGGTTCGTCAGGTAGCGCACGCAGATTTCGTACAGCGCGAGGCCGGCGCTGCTGCGCAGCTGGCTCTGGAACTGCAGGCTCAGGCGCGCATACTGGACCGGGTCGAGCAGCTTCTTCTTGATCTTCGGCGCGAACGAGAATTCAACCCACACGCGGCGGGTCGCCGGATCCTCGAGAATTTCCGCGTCGGCGATCAGCGTCGAGATCCCCCACTTGCGGCCCGGCTTCTGGCTCGACGTCCCCGTGCTCCATTCGACCTGCACCGACACCATGCGGCGCAGGTGTTCCTTCACCAGCGCGGTGTCGTTCGAATCGAAGGCGGAGTTGGCAACGATGTCCGACAGCAGCGCGCGATACGTATCGCCCGAGTCGTCGGCCTGCTGGGCCACGGCCAGCAGGACATTGAACAGCTTGCGAGTGAGGAGCGTGATCTTGCCGCTCTTCGGCTGAATTGCGATCGCCTCGACGGCCTTACGCAATTCGGCTGAACTGGCACTCACCACATCCACATCGGTTTTCTTGGCGCGCTTCGTCGTGGCCATACGTCGGGTCGGAGGAGAAGTTTTCCGGAAGGATAGCGCCTGCGGTGATGTGCGTCCAGAACGACATGCTCACCATAGCGGGTGAAGCGCACGTGCAAAACGGCACTCACCCCAAGCGCTCCCGAAAACCCTCACCGCTCCGGATTTGCAGCGTTCCGGACTCGTCCAGACGTGCTGCGGGATGCGCCGATTCACAGAATTTCACCTGTGCACGACACGTGCGGAATGTGCTCCCGTATCGGCTCACCTTTCGATTTGTCGTAATTTTACGACTGCGCAGCTGTGAGTTCGGCACAGGGTTGCGATCCCACCTCACCGCGCTTCCCGATCGACCCGCATCAGCCTGTATGCATGTACAGGAGCGACTCACCGGGAGATCGTGATCGGGTTCGGCATCCCGGAAGACGCCTGCGAAACCAGCCTGCGCGACCCGATCGGGCCTGCTTTGCCGGCCCGGGTGCGCATTGTACAGCGCACAAATCGTATCGGGTCCCGAAAATACTCACCTCGAGCACAGCGTGTTCATTCGCCTGGATACCGACGAATGCCCGGCACGCGCGGGATTCCCTATCTCAGCCTCCCGAAAACCCTCACCTTACCGAAAAATCGCTGTGCCTCCATAGGCCTGGGAATGGCTCCCGAAAAACCTCACCGTAACTGTCGCGGTATCAAAAATCCCAATGCCTTCCGATACTTATGCACAGAAGGCATTTGGCTGTGCGTCGCCAACATCCCCCGAAAAGCCTCACCTTTCACCGGAAATCCTTCATACGACAACCTCATGTCAGCCCCCGAAAAATCTCACCTGTGCCAAAAAGTGGCACAGCAAAAACGAGATTTCTTCCAGTCCTGGCGGGCTTTTCGGCGAATTCGGCCGTTCACAGGTCCTGAAAAGCCTCACCTTTGACCGTTTTTCAGGCAATTTCCATTCCCGAAAAGTCTCACCTAAAGCCTGAATCACAGCCTGTGATCCAGGCCCCGAAAAACCTCACCTCAACGGGATCCGGGCAGGAAAACCCGGATTCCCCTCCCGAAAAACCTCACCTTTAGGGCTTCACAGGCCCCCGAGAGTGCTTTTGCTGTGCAAAATGGCGTTCGTTTCCCGGAAAGCCTCACACCAAACACCCGCGGAGTCCCGTGAAACCTCACCTTTCAGAAAAACTGCCCAAAAGATGGGCAGAATCGGGGCGCGAAGAAGGTCCCGCAAATTCTCACCTATGTCTGCACAGGCAGAAAACTGTGCAGACAGGCACAGCGCGGGTTCTGTGGCTGTGAGGCCCCGAAAAGCCTCACCTTTGGGAAATCTCGTGTTTCACTGTGCTCCCGAATCCGCTCACGACCTTTCCCGCAACGGCTCACGCTGCTCCCTGAACCCAATCACGTCAGCTCCCGCAGAAGATCACCTTGGCTCCCGTAAAACTTCACCTTGTCGGCTGGAAAGCCTTGCAGCATAAGGCTGTGCCGTGGCGTTAACGTTTTTAACTAAGGGTTCAAGGGTGTTTACTTCTAATACTCTCAAGACATCGGCTGACGAGTTTTCCACAGACACCCCAACCCCTGAACACCCACTGGCAATCGGATCCGTGTTCATGTGAAACAAATGCCAAAATTCGGGGTCTGCAGGAAAATGCTTGTGGGACAAGGACTTGGCTGACTTTCTTCGCTTTGTTTCACGGGATCCTGGACCACAGTCGTCCGGATTGGCTCACAGACCTGATTTCTGTGCAAAGCGACGTAAATTCACAACTGCAACTCAAAAGAAGTATCGATAGATACGTATTTCGTTATGATTGCCACACTTCAATGTCTGTGAGCACAGCGATGACCCTGGACGAAATCCGCCAAGCCATTCGTGACGAACTGGAATCGCTGCGTGCAAGCGGTGCGCGACGGCAGGAATTGTCGCTGCATGCTTGCAAGCGCTTGTTCTTCGATCTCGGCATCCGGCCGTCGGCTGCCAACGTCCGCGATCTCACCCAGACCGGCAGTGCCAGCGATATCCCCAAAGACATCGACCATTTCTGGGAGCGCATCCGTTCCGCCTCCAAGGTCAGGCTCGACGGTGCGGCAATCCCGAAAGCTGTCGAGGAAAAGGCCGGTGCGTTGCTCGGCGCACTTTATGAAGAAGCATTGAAAGCCGCGCGGGACAGCCTCGATGGCGATCGCGAGCAGGTTCGCGCCGGTGTTGTCGACGCCGAACAGCGGTTGCGCGACGCAACCGTTCGCCAGGAGACGCTCGAAGGCGCGCTCGCGCGTGGCGAAGCGAAAAACGAACAATTGCAGGCTCGCGTGACCGAACTCGAGGTCCAGCTCGCGTCGCAAACGACGCACGGTTCGGCCAGCGAAGCGACGTTGCTCACCACAGTCGCTCGACTGGAGAAGGAACTGGCCGCGGCCGCCGGCCGCGTCGAAGCCGAGCAGACGCAGAACGCGACGCTGCGCGACCGCATCGATGCGCTGCAAGCCGAACTGCAGCAGCGCACCGAGCACTACGCGCAGCAAATCAAGGACGCGGTGGCCGAGGCCGAACGCCGCGTCAAACCGATGCTGGTCGAGCTGGATTCGTTGCGCAGCATGGCGTCGACCTATCAGAGCGGTTTGCGCGACGTGCAGCGCAAGGAATTCGATTTCCTGCAGCAACTGAGTTCCGCCAAGGCCCGCGCCGACCGGCTCGAAGAGCAGTTGCGCAGCCAGGGCGATGAACTGGAACGTGCGACGCGCGACGTGACTTCGCTGCGCGCGAGCCGCGGCATGAATCCGGAAATCGCCGCGCTGATCCGCCGCCTAGCCGATGCTGGGCAACTGGATGCGGAGGCGTTTGCCGCGATCGGCACCTCGCTGGATCAGGAGATTCCGGTGCCGGCCCATTGTCCGCATTGCGATGCAGAGCCGGAGCTGTCACACGGAGAAGAGGGTTTTGAAGTGGCGTGCCCCGAGTGCGAACACGCTTCGGGCGCATGGCCGTCCCGATTCGAAGCCGTTGCCCGTTTTGCGCACACGTGACGCGAGAATCGCCTGCACCGCACAGGTGAGACGATCCGGGGAGCTTGAGGTGAGGTTTTTCGGGAGCGGTGAAACGGTGAGGCTGCGCCACACAAGGCTGCTCACGGATCATTTCGCGTGAGCAGCCGTTTGGTGATCAGTGAGTTTCGTCGCTGTCGGACGCTTCACCGTTGCTGCCGGCCAGACCGTCGCGCCAGTTCTTCCACGCGCGATGCAGGCGGTTCGACGAGATCGGCCGCATGAAGCCCAGCCATTTGCCGACGCGTTCGGGCGGCACGTCGTGTTCGAACAGTTCGGCCGCGTAGGTATTGCGCAGCGTTTGCGGGCTCGCGCGCGCGGTGCGCGACGACGTGAGCCCGGCGGATTCAACGATCGCGTCGATCGCGCGCAGCATCGTCGCCTTGTGCATCGGACGCCCGGCATGGGACGCCGGAAACACGAGTTCCCCCGGAATGTCCTGGCGCTTGCGCTCGGTGAGCCAGGCTTCGAGCAGGGCGATCGCGAACGATGCCAGGTGGGTTTCGCGCGCGAAATCCGGATGTGTCGACTCGATCTGCAGCGACGTTCCACTCGTATTGATGCAACTAATCGTGAGTGCGCGCGCTTCGCCGGTTTTAATGCCGGCACCGAGAAATACGGCGACGAGCGCGCGGTCGCGCCGCTCTTTCCAGTACGCTGAACCGGATACGCCGATCGGTGAAAACAGGTACGCGAGCAACGTCGCGCGCTCGGCCGGCGTGAGGAAACCGGTAGGTTCGTTGTCGCGCGCTTTGCGCCAGTTTGCTTCGCCATCCTGAGCAATGAACCGGGCCGGGTTGGTCGATGCGTATTCGGTGCGCCGGATGTGGTCGAGCACGCGCTCGATCAGCCGCAAATAGCGCATTCGCTGGGTTTTCCGGATCGGCAGTTCGCCGACGAAATTCGCGATGGTTGCGGTATCGACCGTTGCCAGATTCTTCTGGTGTGCACGCATCCATGTGAGAAACGCGCCCCATTGCGCGCGATAGACGTCGGCCGACGAGCGGCGATAGTCCTGCATGGCGAGCCATGCATCGAATGCGGCTTCGGGCGAGAGGATCCAGTCGGACGCGCCGCGGTCGAACAGATCCGTTTCTTCCGGGCGTGCTGGGGTATCGGGAGAGGCGGGAAGAGACATGTGATTTATTCCGTTAGTTGCGTATATGGTAGCCCTTTCCGCAACGTCTCGGGCAGCAAGAGGCTGGACAAGGCCGCCATGCGCGGCAGCCCGGGCGGGCAGTCAGTCACCCCACGCCTTGGACGGGCGGTGAACACGCTCGCGAGGCGCGGTGTCGTGCGACGTCGACGCCGCTTCGTACGCGAGAACCGCGAACGAAAAAGCGGCGGGCAGCGCATTCGAGCGCCCGAAGTCGATCGGATCGTCCGTTTCGGGAAACGTCATGTCCGACGGCCGTTCGAACAATTGACGCATGCCGGCGTCGTGCCGGCTGGCAAAGCCGAGATCGGCGAGCGCCTCGGCTTCGATGGCGTGCAGCAGGCGCCACGTCAGCGGGACACGCTGGTGGATGTAGCGCCCGGCAATATGCCGGACGATCAGCTCGAGGTCGTGCGCGGCAGCCTTGAAGCTGAGCGCGGCCAAATCTTGTTCTTCTGTCATTGCAGGCTCCTGTCGACCGGGCGGGCGCCTCGGTGCGCCGGCTCCGGCCCATGCATGGCGGAATGTCCGTATACTGTACAAACATACAGTGTTTTCCGCAACCAGCCTGCAATCGGCCTTTTGGTCAGCTATCCGCGCCGTCAGCGGTGTATCACGATCAGCAGTGCCCGCGCCTCGGCCTTGCCGGGATTGCGGATCGCGTGCGGCTCGTCGGCCGGGTAGCGCGCGGTGTCGCCCACCTTCAGGCGCCGGCTGGCCGCCGCGGCTTCGATTTCCATCGCGCCCTGCAGCACGGTGAGGTGCTCGCGCGTGCCGGGCTCGTGTGCGTTCGATATCAGTGCGCCGCCGCCCGGCAGCGTCAGCTCGTACCACTCGAACTTGCCGGCGAGGTCGATCGGGCCCCACACGCGCAACTGGTACCGGCCGTCATGGCCGGCGAGCGTCGGAATGTCGTGCGGGCCGTCTACGCGAATGGTCTCGGGCGCTTTCGGCTGCGAGAACAGCTCGTCGAGCGTGATGCCGAGCGCGTTCGTCAGCCGCCACGCAACGGCGATTGTCGGGTTGGCCTTGTCGCGTTCGATCTCGGAGAGCATCGATTTCGATACGCCCGCCGCGCGCGACAGGTCGTCGAGCGTCAGCTTGCGTTCGGTGCGCAGCCGCTGGATCTGCTCGCCGACACGCGGCGGCGTTGCGGCTGGCGGTTGCGGGGCGGCGCTGGCAGGCGTGCGCCGCGAACCGGAGGAACTTGCCATTTGGATTCCGTTCGCTTAGAGTTGTTCGATATTTCGAATTCTAGTTCGGAATATCGGATAAATGCGGTCAACCGAACGACCGACTATAACAGTAGCAGGCCGTTGCGCCGCCGCCACGAGTGGCGCGTTGCGGAATGCGAAACCCTGTCAGGAGCTTTGCGATGCGTGATGCCTTTCTCGCCCAGGTGCGCGGGACGCTGGACCAGATCCGCGCGGACGGTTTTTACAAGACCGAGCGCGAGATCGCGAGTCCCCAGGCGGCGGACGTGCGGCTCGCCGGTGGTGCCGGCGTGCTCAATTTCTGCGCGAACAACTATCTGGGTCTGGCGAACGATTCGCGCCTGATCGATGCGGCGAAGGCCGGCCTCGACCAGGACGGCTTCGGCATGGCATCGGTACGCTTCATCTGCGGCACGCAAACCGTGCACAAGCAACTGGAAAGCGCGCTGGCCGCATTTCTCGGCACCGAGGACAGCATCCTCTATTCGAGCTGCTTCGACGCGAACGGCGGGCTGTTCGAGACGCTGCTCGACGAGAACGACGCGGTGATCAGCGACGAGCTGAACCACGCAAGCATCATCGACGGCGTTCGCCTCTGCAAGGCGAAGCGTTTCCGCTACAAGAACAACGACCTGGCCGACCTCGAGGCGAAGCTCAAGGAAGCCGATGCTGCCGGCGCGCGCCACAAGCTGATCGCGACCGACGGCGTGTTCTCGATGGACGGCATCATCGCCGACCTCAAAGGCATCTGCGATCTCGCCGATCGCTACGGCGCGATCGTGATGGTCGACGATTCGCACGCCGTCGGCTTCATCGGCACGCACGGCCGCGGCACGCCCGAGCACTGCGGCGTCGAAGGCCGCGTCGACATCATCACGGGCACGCTCGGCAAGGCGCTCGGCGGCGCATCGGGCGGCTATGTCGCCGCGCGTCGCGAGGTCATCGAGCTGCTGCGCCAGCGCTCGCGCCCGTATCTGTTCTCGAACACGCTCACGCCGAGCATCGCCGCGGCATCGCTGAAGGTGCTGGAGCTGCTCGGCAGCGACGAAGGCGCGAAGCTGCGCGAGCGCGTGCGCGAAAACGGCGCGCGATTCCGCAAGCAGATGACCGAAGCCGGCTTCACGCTCGTGCCGGGTGCGCACCCGATCATCCCGGTGATGCTCGGCGACGCGCAGCTCGCGACGAACATGGCCGACAAGCTGCTCGACGAAGGCGTCTACGTGATCGGCTTCTCGTTCCCCGTCGTGCCGCGCGGCCGCGCGCGCATCCGTACGCAGATGAGCGCCGCGCATACGCCTGAACAGATCGACCAGACGGTCGCCGCGTTCGTGCGCGTCGGCAAGTCGCTCGGCATCATCTGACGGAGGCGCGATCATGAAAGCACTGGCAAAGCTCGAACGCGGCCCCGGCCTCACGCTCACGCGCGTGAAGCGCCCCGAAGTCGGCCACAACGACGTGCTGATCAAGATCCGCCGCACGGCGATCTGCGGCACCGACATCCATATCTGGAAGTGGGACGACTGGGCGCAGAAGACGATTCCCGTGCCGATGCACGTCGGCCATGAATATGTCGGCGAGATCGTCGAAATGGGGCAGGAAGTGCGCGGCTTCGCGATCGGCGATCGCGTGTCCGGCGAAGGCCACATCACGTGCGGTTTCTGCCGCAACTGTCGAGCGGGGCGCCGGCATCTGTGCCGCAACACGGTCGGCGTCGGCGTGAACCGCGAAGGCGCGTTCGCCGAGTATCTGGCGATTCCGGCATTCAACGCGTTCAAGATCCCGCCGGAGATCTCCGACGATCTCGCGTCGATCTTCGATCCGTTCGGCAACGCGACGCACACGGCGCTGTCGTTCAACCTCGTCGGCGAAGACGTGCTGATCACCGGCGCGGGCCCGATCGGCATCATGGCCGTCGCGATTGCGAAGCATGTCGGGGCGCGCAACGTCGTCATCACCGACATCAACGACTACCGGCTGGAACTCGCACGCAAGATGGGCGCGACGCGCGCGGTCAACGTCGCGCGCGAGTCGCTGCGCGACGTGATGTCCGACCTGCACATGACCGAAGGCTTCGACGTCGGCCTCGAAATGTCGGGCGTGCCGAGCGCGTTCACGAGCATGCTCGAGGCAATGAACCACGGCGGCAAGGTCGCGCTGCTCGGCATCCCGCCGGCGCAGACGGCGATCGACTGGAACCAGGTGATCTTCAAGGGGCTCGAGATCAAGGGCATCTACGGCCGCGAGATGTTCGAGACCTGGTACAAGATGGTCGCGATGCTGCAGAGCGGCCTCGACCTGTCGCCGATCATCACGCATCGCTTTGCGGCCGACGATTACGAGAAAGGCTTCGCCGCGATGTTGTCTGGTGAAAGCGGCAAGGTGATTCTCGACTGGACGGCCTGAGTGCCGCAGGGGCAGCGCGGTGCTTTCGCCGGCTGCCCCGTTCTTGTTTACGTCTGCGTTTTCGAGGCCGAAACGTACGAATCCGGGCTCAAGGTGAGATTATTCGGGAGCTGTGTTTGCGCGCCGAATCGCGACACGATCGCACATCGGTGACCTGCAGCCGCACGTTCACTTCACCTGTCGTCAGCCGCCTCGCTTCCCGCCATCACGCCGCTCGGCACCTGCTTCCCCTCTTCCGCGCACTTCTCTCCTGGCTTGTCGCGTGATCGTTCGCTACGCGCGTCACGCGATGCCGTGCCGAACCGCAGCATCAACCGTGAGTGCGCACGCGTCGTGGCGACTCACTCATGCGCGCGGCGATCGACATCGATCGACATCGATCGGTGCGCAGACCGCTACTTGATCCGTTCACCGTTCAACCCTCGCGGGTCGAGCTGAAGACTCAACACGACGAGCCAGCGCTTCGGACACTGCGGCGCCACGTCGACCGGATCGCCGTGCGTGCCGGGAACGGTGACGAACCCGTGTTGCGCCGCGTATTGATACGCGCGCAACGCATCCGCCTGCAGCCAGAAGCTGACGAGCGCGCACGTCACGAAGCGGAACAGCAACACTGTCGCGGCATCCGGCGCAAAGCCGGCCAACACCAGCAGGTTTTCGAACGCGAACGCCAGCGCTTGCGCAACCGCGATCGTGAGGATCGTCAGCTTCAATACGCCGCGCAGCCGCCGTGCCGCACGCACGCGTGCCTGCCGGACGGAAAGTTGCGTGCGATCGTCGCCGCCTTCGCGCTTCGGCACATCTTGTTTCATGATGCTGCGCCGATGTGCCGCGCGACGTCGATCTGCGTCGTATCGCCGGCAACGATGCGGCCGCTCGCGACACTGACGGATTTGCACAGGATCGTGCTGTCGTAGTTGTGTCCCGGAAAGCGCATCACGTCGACCGGTTGGAATCCTTCGCGGCGATAGAAATCGATGAGCCGGATGGCCGCGTACGGTGCGTCGAGTGCGATGTGCGTCGCGCCACGCGCGGCGGCCCGCCGCTGGGCGAACGCGAGCAGCGAACGGCCGATGCCGCGATCCTGCCAGACGGGATCGACGGCCAGTTGGCCGAGCGTCGCGACCTGCCGGCTGCGGTACGGATCGCAGCGGGAATCGGGATCGTGCGAACGCATCGTCATCGTCGCGACCAGGTGTGCGTTGCCGAGCGCGACGAAGCACTCGCCGGTGAGCACGCGTTCGCGCGTCGCCGAGGCCGGCTGATCGACGCCCGGGCAGTTGAAGCCCAACGCGCCGAGCGGTGCGAAGGCGCGATGCAGCAGCGCGGTCAACGTGTCGTACGAATCGTTGCGCGGGTCGAAGCGCCGCACGACGACGCGGCCGTCGAGCCGCTTGGCATAAGCCGCATAGGCGCGCGCGGGGCGCGCGGATTCCGGTCGCTGCATGATGTCCTTTCGCCCAGACAGGGTGACCGAAGTGTAGTGAGCGTCGCACGTCCGCTTCAAGAAAAAATGTCGTAAACGCGGCGGGCCGCATCGCGCGGCCGCGCCGCGATTCAGCCCTCTCGTCGACAGGGCTTTTTCACGCGGGTGTTGACGATGGAGAACGATCGTTCTACCGTAAACCCATGAACACGCATCACGACCCCTCCGGCGAACCGGGCGTTCGCGACCGGCTGCTCGATGCAGCCGAAGCGCTGATCTATTCGGGCGGCATCCATGCAACCGGTGTCGACGCGATCGTCAAGCGATCCGGCGCGGCACGAAAGAGCTTTTATTCGCATTTCGAATCGAAGGAGGCGCTGGTCGTGGCCGCGCTCGAACGTCGCGACGAGCGCTGGATGCGCTGGTTCGTCGATGCAACGCTGGCGCGCGGCAAGGCGCCGCGCGTGCAGTTGCTCGGCATGTTCGACGTGCTGCGCGACTGGTTCGGGCAGCCCGATTTCCACGGCTGCGCGTTCCTGAACGCATCGGGCGAGATTCCCGATGCTGACGATCCCGTGCGCGTCGTCGCACGTGCGCACAAGGCACGCCTGCTGGCATTCGTGCGCGAGTGCTTCGATGCGTATGCCGACGAAGCGGGAATCGAGCGCCGCGGGCTCGCGCGCCTGGCGCGCCAGTGGCTCGTGCTGATCGACGGTGCGATCGGCGTGGCGCTCGTGACCGGCGATGCAAACGCTGCGCGCGATGCGCGCGCAACGGCTGAACTGCTGCTCGACGCGGTATCGCGGTAGTCGACGCAGCGAATCCGAACCGGCCGCGGTCGTCCGTGGCCACAACCTGAACAGGAGCAACCCATGTCCGTTTCCCCCGAAGTCCGTCCGCCCGTTCCCCCCTTCACGCTCGAAACGGCGCGCCAGAAGGTGCGTGCCGCCGAGGACGGGTGGAACACGCGCGACCCGCAGCGCGTGTCGCTCGCCTATACGCCGCAAAGCCAATGGCGCAACCGTGCGGAATTCGTGACCGGCCGCGACGAGATCGTCGGGCTGCTGCAGCGCAAGTGGGCGCGCGAACTCGACTACCGGCTGATCAAGGAGCTGTGGGCATTCGACGGCAATCGCATCGCGGTGCGCTTCGCATACGAATGGCATGACGACGCCGGCAACTGGTTCCGCTCGTACGGCAACGAGAACTGGGAGTTCGACGAAAACGGCCTGATGGCGCATCGTCACGCGTGCATCAACGATCTGCCGATTCGCGAGCAGGACCGCCTCTATCACTGGCCGCTCGGCCGTCGTCCGGACGATCATCCGGGGCTGTCCGACCTCGGGCTGTGACGCGCGCATCGACTCGACGGATCGACGAACGCGTCACCGGGCTTCAACGGTGAGTAAATTCGGGAGTCGATGCCTGAAGGTGAGATTTTTCGGGACGAGGTGAAATGTCGCGTCGGACTGTGTGCTTCGAGCCGTTCGACGCGGCATCGTGCCGGGCAAAGCGGACAGGCCGAACATGTCGGGATCGCGTGATACGCGTGTCGGCATGCAACGGTGTGCTTCACCGCGTGACGCATCTCACCGACCGCACAGGGCCGGCAGTGGATCGACGATCGGTGTGCATGCGTACGATGTGCAACTCACCGATCGCGTCGACGTCGACGACGGATAGCGCGAGCCGTGCGCGTTGCGGTGCGACGTTGCTCACCGTTCGACTTCACCGTGCAGGCATCGGAATTCGCACGAGTGCGCAAACGCATTGCGTGTTGCTCACCGCATGCCGCTCACCGCACGTCGATTCGCGCAGTCGCTGCCCGGCGCGTGCGAACGCGCCGGGCGTGATCGTCAGCCCGCGATTCGCGCGGCGATCGCTTCGCCCACTTCCTGCGTGCCCGCATTGCCACCGAGATCGCGCGTATGCGGCCCCGTGCGCAGCACGTCCTCGATCGCGGCGATGATCGCGTCGTGCGCTTCGCGTTCGCGGCCCGTGCCGTTGCCGAGGAAGTCGAGCATCAAGGCCGCCGACCAGATCATCGCGACCGGGTTCGCGATGTACTGCCCCGCGATGTCGGGCGCGGAGCCGTGCACGGGTTCGAACAGCGACGGAAACTTGCGGTCGGGGTTCAGGTTCGCCGACGGCGCGATGCCGATCGTGCCCGTACAGGCCGGCCCGAGATCCGACAGGATGTCGCCGAACAGGTTCGATGCGACGACGACGTCGAAGCGGTCCGGCTGCAGCACGAAGCGCGCACACAGGATGTCGATGTGCTGCTTGTCGACGGCGATGTCGGGATAGCGCTCGGCCATCTCGGCCGCGCGCGCGTCCCACCACGGCATGCTGATCGCGATGCCGTTGCTCTTCGTCGCGACGGTGAGGCGCTTCGCGCGCCGCTGCGCGAGGTCGAACGCGAATTTCAGCACGCGCTCGGTGCCGTGGCGCGTGAAGATCGACTGCTGCATCACGATCTCGCGATCGGTGCCTTCGAACATCGTGCCGCCGACCGACGAATATTCGCCCTCGGTGTTCTCGCGCACGATCATGAAGTCGATGTCGCCCGCGCGGCGGCCGGCGAGCGGCGACGGCACGCCGTCGAACAGGCGTGCGGGCCGCAGGTTGATGTACTGGTCGAACTCGCGGCGGAACTTCAGCAGCGAGCCCCACAGCGAAATGTGATCGGGCACCGTCGCGGGCCAGCCGACCGCGCCGAACAGGATCGCGTCCATGCCCGACAACTGCGCTTTCCAGTCGTCCGGCATCATCTTGCCGTGCTGCGCGTAGTAGTCGCAGCTCGCCCAGTCGATCTCGACGAAGTCGAAGCGGACGCCGAAGCGCGCGGTTACGGCATCGAGTGCGCGCAGGCCCTCGGGCATCACTTCACGGCCGATGCCGTCGCCGGGGATCACGGCAATCTTGTAAGTCCTGTCGGTCATGCAAATCTCCTTGGCTGGGTGGCCTGCTGTCCGGGGCGGTAGCGGCGCGTCACAGCATTCTATTTATTTCCATCTGGATTAAAATCGCGCGAAAGGTTAATCGACTTTCCACGAATCGTGAATAAATCGCCGAATCTCGACGACCTGCGCGTGTTCAGCCTGGTCGTCCGCCTGACCAGCTTCAGCGCGGCCGCCGAGCAGCTCGCAGTATCGCCCGCCTATGTCAGCAAGCGCATCGCGTTGCTCGAGGCGCAGCTCGGCACGCGCCTGCTGCATCGCTCGACACGCCGCGTCACGGTCACGGAAGCCGGCGAACGCGTGTACGCGCGCGCCGAGAAGATCCTCGACGACGTCGATCATCTCGTCGAGGACGTGTCGACCACGCGCACGGTGCCGCGCGGCACGCTGCGCATTTCGAGCAGCTTCGGCTTCGGCCGGCACATCGTTGCGCCGGCGCTGCTCGACTTCACTGCGCGCTTTCCGCAGCTGAATGTACGGCTCGATCTGTTCGACCGGCTCGTCGATGTCGCGGGCGAAGGCTACGACCTCGACGTGCGCATCGGCGACGAGATCGCCGATCACCTGATCGCGCGCCGCCTCGCCGCGAACTACCGCGTGCTGTGTGCATCGCCCGACTATCTCGCACGGCGCGGTACGCCGCGCTCGCTCGCGGATCTCGCGTCGCACGACTGTCTGGCCATCAAGGAGCGCGATCACCCGTTCGGCGTGTGGCGGCTGAACGTGCGCGGCGAAACGGCAACGGTGAAGGTCGGCGGCGCGCTGTCGACGAACCATGGCGAGGTGGCCGTGCAGTGGGCGCTGGCCGGCCGCGGAATCGTGTTGCGCTCGATCTGGGAAGCCGCGCCGCTGATCGAACGCGGCGCACTGTGCCGCGTGCTGCCGGACGCGATCCAGCCCGCGAACATCTGGGCCGTCTATCCGGAGCGCGTCGCGGCGTCGGCGAAAGTGCGCGTATGCGTGGATTTTCTGGTGGAGACGCTGGCCGGTTTGAATGCCGCGGCGGGTGACGAAACGGCCTGAAACCGGCTAAAGGTGAGCTTTTACGGGGGCATGTACGGAGCATCGGCAGGCCCCCGTTTCCGGCTCGCAACCGCATCGCGAGCCGGTAGCATCCCACGGGCACCAACGCATCGCGGCCGCGATGTGCCGGGCCGGCCGATGAGGGTGCCCGCACGCGGGTTACGCCGCTTTCGCCGCGCTTGCCGCGCCGAGCATCAGGTCGAGATTCTGCACGGCTGCCCCGGATGCCCCTTTGCCGAGATTGTCGAACACGGCGGACAGCAGCACCTGGCCGTGATCGGCATTGACGAACACGCCGAGCCGCAAACCATTGGTGCCGTTCAGCGCTTGCGGATCGAGATGCGTGATCGCGTGTGTTTCCGCGAGCGGTGTGACTTCGACGTGACGCGCGCCGGCGTAATGGTGCGCGAGACACGCATGCAGCTGCTCACCGGTCACGCCGGCAGGAAGCAGGCGCAGCTCGATCGGTACGGTGAGCACGATGCCTTGCCGATAGGCACCGTAGGCCGGCACGAACAACGGGCGGTTCGCCAGACCGGCATGCAGCTGGATCTCCGGCACATGCTTGTGCGCGAGTGCGAGGCCGTAGACCTGTAGCGGTTTCGCGTGCGAAGCGCCGTCCGATTCGAATGCGTCGACCGCCGCGCGCCCGCCGCCCGAGTATCCGGAGACGGCATGGATGCTCACCGGGTAGTCGCGCGGCAGCAGGCCGGCCTGTTGCAGGGGGCGCAGCAGCGCGATCGCGCCGGTCGGGTAGCAGCCCGGATTGGTGACGCGCCGCGCGTGCGCAATCGTCTGCGCGTGCCCGTCGGCCATCTCGGGAAAGCCGTAGACCCAATCCGGCTGCGTGCGATGGGCTGAACTCGCGTCGATCACGCGTACCGCCGGATTCCGGATGAAGCCGACCGCTTCGCGCGCGGCCGCATCCGGCAGGCACAGGATCGCGATGTCGGCTGCGTTGATCGCTTCGGCGCGCCGCACGGGGTCCTTGCGCTCGGCATCCGGCAGCGTGACGAGCTGCAGGTCGGTGCGCCCGCGCAGGCGCTCGTGGATCAGCAATCCGGTCGTGCCTTGATCGCCGTCGATGTAGACAGTGGGCTGGCTCATGGTGGTCGCGTTCCTTCGGTTCGGTCGTCGGGAAAGCCGTATCGTCCGCCGAACGCCTAGAATAGGAAAAGTTGAATTTACTGACTGCCAGATTCAGTTTTCTTGAACGAGAGGTGGGGAATGCGCGAGATCAGCCTGGACCGCCTGCGCACGCTGGTCGCGATTGCGGACCAAGGGTCCTTTGTCGCAGCGGCGCAATGGCTTCATCTCGCGCCGCCGACCGTCAGTCTTCACATTGCCGAACTGGAAGGCCGCATCGGCGCGCCGTTGCTGTCCCGCACGCGTGGCAACGTGCGGCCGTCGCCCATCGGTGAAGTGCTGGTGGAGCGGGCGCGCCGCCTGCTGGCCGAGGTCGAATCCACGCTGGACGATGTGCAGCGACAGGTGCAGGGGTTGGCCGGGCGCGTACGCCTCGGCGCATCGACCGGGGCGATCGCGCACCTGTTGCCGCAGGCGGTGGCCCGGTTGCGCGAGCAGCATCCGGACATCGATGTCCAGATCGCGGTGCTCACGTCGCACGACACGCTGGCGCGCATTGCGCAGGGCATGCTCGATATCGGGCTGGTGGCGCTGCCGCAGACGGCGGTTGCGGGGTTGTCGATCCGCGCGTGGCGGCGCGATCCGGTGATGGCGTTTCTGCCGGCGGACTGGCCGCTTCCGGCGCGCGTGACACCCGGCTATCTGGCCGCCCGCCCGCTGATTCTCAACGATGCGACCACCCGCCTGTCACGGCTCACGACGGAATGGTTCGCGCTCGGCGGCCACCGGCCGGAGCCGCGGATCGAACTCAACTACAACGATGCGATCAAGAGCCTGGTCGCCGCGGGTTACGGTGCGACGCTGCTGCCGCACGAGGCGGGTGCGCCGCTACCCGACGCACGCATCGTGATGCGGGCGTTGCGCCCGGCGCTGTGGCGTGAACTGGGTATCGCCCATCGGGCGGGGCCGGTCGAGCGGGCGACGCAGCACGTGCTCGATGCGTTGTGGGCGCTGAAGGCGCGATAGCGTGTGGAATGATGCGGGATAGCCGGCGCGGCGGTTCGTGCCGGGCGCACAGGCGCATCCGCCGCGCGCCGTTTCAGAGCCGGTTGTCCTTCGCGAGCGTCAGCACGCGTGCCCAACGCTGCGCATCGCGCTTGTCCATCATCGGCAGCTTCCATTCGCTGCGCACGGCATCGCGCACGCGCACGACGAGATGCCAGCGGCCGCCGATCGGCGCGGCCTGGCAGCCGTCGAGCTGCGACAGCGTATAGCGGCCGTCCGCGCCATCGTGCGACAGCCACAGCAGCCCCTGCGTCGCGGACACGCGCAGCTCGCCCCACGCACGATGCACGACGTGGGTCCAGCCATCTTCCTTCGTATTCGGTGCGATGTCGCGGCGGCGCTTGATCCACCAGGCAACCAGCGCGATCAGGATCGCGGCGGCGAGCACGGCGGCCGCAATCGCGACCGGCTGGCCGAACTGCGCGGCGATGACGTGAAACAGGTGAACCGCGCCCCATCCGGCAGCGATGAGCGCGAACAGTGCAATGAAAATCGGCATGTCTGGTCGGAGAAGAGGACGGACCGGCGCAGGCATCGCGCCGATCCGTCGCGCACGGCATTACCGTTTGCGGTGAATGTCGTGCGTCACGAAGCCCGAGTCGTTGTTGGGCAGCGCGAGGCCGTCCTTGACTGCGAGCGTCTTGCGGATGTCGTCGAGACCCGCGGACCAATGGTCACGCATCGTCGACAGACCGAACTGATAGTCCTTGTAGTGATGCTCGTACGCCTTCTGCTGGTAGATCAGGTGCTGGATGTTGTACTTCTTGCTGCACGACATCGCATCGGCCTCGACGCACCACGGATCCGCCTTGCGCTGCTCTTCCGGTACCTGGTCGAGCACGTGGCGCAGCACGTTGCGGTAGCGCTGTTCGCGCTGCAGCGTGTCGGTGACGAAACGCGTGCGGCTCGAATACTGCACGTCCTTCGTGCGTTCGGCGACATCGGCCATCGAGCGCGGCAGCGGCCCGCGCGCGCTCCACAGATCGACCTGGAACGCGAGCGTGTCGCGGCGCGGCCGGGCGCGCAGCACTTCCATCAGCGGCGTGTTCGACACGACGCCGCCGTCCCAGTAATACTCGCCGTCGATCTCGACCGGCGGGAACGCGGGCGGCAGCGCGCCGGACGCCATGAAGTGCTCGGGCGCGAGGCGGGTGCGCGTGTTGTCGAAGTACACGAAGTTGCCGGTGCCGACGTTGACCGCACCGACCGACACGCGCGTTTCACCCGAGTTGATCCGGTCGAAATCGCACAGCTTCAGCAGCGTCGCGCGCAGTTGCGACGTGTCGTACCAGCTGATCTTCTCCGGATGATCGGACACGCCCGGCACCGGCGGCGGAAAGCGCGGCACGAAGAATCCCTGCTGGCCCTGCATCATCGCGCTCGCGGCCTGCGACGCGGTGAAGAACGTGCGGATCTGGTCGATGCTGTTGAACAGCGCGAATTCGAATGCGGCCGGAACCGTCGGGAAGAACGCCGGCTTGCAGATCGTTTCCCAGAACTCGCGCAGCCGCTCGACACGATGCTCGGGCGCATTGCCCGCGATCAGCGCGGTGTTGAGCGCGCCGATCGAGATGCCCGCGATCCAGTCGAGCGGAATACCCGCCTCGTGCAGCCCTTCGAACACGCCGGCCTGGTACGCGCCGAGCGCGCCGCCGCCTTGCAGCACGAGCGCGATCGTCTCGTACGGCAGCGTGCGCGCGGCGGTCGGTGCGCCGACCTCGTGATGCAGGTCCGCCGCATCGACGGCCTGTTTTTCTGTTCGGGCGTGCGGTTTCATCAGTTCTCCGAGAAATCCCGCCTTCGATGGCGGAGATGGATGGCGTGACGTCGACGGACGGCACGCCATCGTGAGTAGTGAGAATAGGCGGTGATGCGGGAATCGCCTCCCTTCAGGGAGGCGGAGACGTTACTGCATGAACCAGCCGTGGCTGACGATGAACGACTGGCCCGTGAGCGCGGCGCTCGGGAAGGCCGACAGGAACAGCACCGTCTGCGCGACGTCCTGAACGGTCGTGAACACACCGTCGACCGTATTGCCGAGCATCACCTTCTTCACCACTTCCTCTTCGCTGATCCCGAGCTCCTTCGCCTGCTCCGGAATCTGCTTGTCGACCAGCGGCGTGCGCACGAAGCCCGGACACACGACGTGCGAGCGCACGTTGTGCTTCGCGCCTTCCTTCGCCAGCACGCGGGCCAGACCGAGCAGGCCGTGCTTGGCCGTCACATAGGCCGACTTCAGCGGCGACGCTTCGTGCGAGTGCACCGAACCCATGTAGATCACGACACCGCCGCGATCGTCCTTGTACATGTGCTTGAGCGCGGCCTTGGTCGTCAGGAACGCGCCGTCGACGTGGATCGCCTGCATCTTCTTCCAGTCGGAGAACGAGTAGTTCTCGATCGGGTTGACGATCTGGATGCCCGCGTTCGACACGAGGATGTCGACCGAGCCGAACGCTTCGGCCACCTTGTCGATACCGCTGTTCACGGCTTCCTCGTTCGTCACGTCCATCGCGACGCCGATCGCCTTGCCGCCCGCCTTGACGATCTCGTCGGCAACGGCGTTTGCGCCGTCCTGGTTCAGGTCGGCGATCGCGACGGCCGCGCCCGCCTTCGCGAGCTCGAGTGCGATTTCCTTGCCGATGCCGCTCGCGGCGCCCGTGACGACTGCGGTCTTGCCATTCAGGTTGCTCATGTTCGAATTCCCGTGGTGAAAGGATTGACAGGGAGAAAGGACTGCGGACGTGTTACTGAGCCAGGTAATCGTAGACGACTTCGCCGAGGCCGAGTGTCAAATCCGCGACGATGTGGCGGGCTTCGACGATCTCGAGCACCGGCAGGTCGGCCACCGGCGCGAGTGCGTGCGGCGCCAGCTCGAGCGATGCGGGGCCCGTCCACGCGCCCTTCATCTTGATGTCCTGCAGGTAGTAGCGCACCAGTTCGCAGACGCGCGCGGTACCGTCGACGTGCGGGATGATCTTCAGCAGGAAGTTCGGGCCGGCGAGACGCTTGGTCTGCTCGTCGATGTCGAGTTCCTTGTGCTTGTAGCCCATCGTGCCGGTGGCGACGCGCACCTTGCCGTAGTCGAGCGTGCCGAGGAGGTGGTCGGTGTTCACGTGCAGCGTGGGCGACGCGAGCTTCTTCGGGAAGCCCCACAGTTCGCGGCCGCCGGCGATCGGCGGGTGGTCGTCGAGATACATCGCGAGCGTGTAGCCGCCCGGCTGGCCGTTGTATTCGACGGGAATCACCTGACCGCTTTCGGTGTAATCGCCGAAGCCGGTCGAATCGGCCATGCGAATGAATTCGTAATGCACGAGCGGCTCGGTGATCTGCAGCGGCTCGGGGACGATTTCGCGGAGACGGTCCGGATCGGTACGATACGTGATGATCAGGAACTCACGATCGACGAAACGGTACGGGCCCATCGGGAAGGCAGGGCTGGTCAACGGCATCGCAAACGCTTTCGATCGGACATCGCTGGGTTTCATGCGGACTCCTTGTTGTTGATCGCTTCGTGGATGAGTGCTCGTAAGCTCGTAATCCTATGCCTGTGCGTTGCCGTTGTGCGATGCCGCATATGGAATTAATTGTTGCCGATTTCGAATAATTCGCAGCGTAAATATTGAGATGAATGACGCAAACGGCATGGTCGGCACCCGGCGTCCCGATGTTTGCACACGTCGATGACGCCACGATGTGAAAAAGGTGAGTCTTTACGGGATGGTGGGTGAGCCTTTACGGGAGACGGTCGCGCGGGAATATGACAATTGTGTGAACTTGTGTTGCGGTGCAGGCTCTAAGTGCGTTCGCCGCGGCGGGCTTCGTCGCGCGCGGCCGCCGCATTAAGCATCGCTTAAGCGGGTGCGCCCTAGCATCGTTCGTATCAGGCCGGGCAACCGGCCGCCTTTTTACGCCCCACGCAACCGGATTCATGCAGACCCTCAATCTCACCCTCTTTACCGCCATCAACGCCGGGGTTGCGCCGCAGCCTGGCGTTGCCCGCCTCGCCATCTTCGCCGCCGACTGGCTCGTCTATGCGTTGCCCGTGATGCTGCTGCTGACCTGGATCTTCGGTGCGCGCCCGACACGGCGCCAGGCGATCGAAGCCGGCGTCGGCGTGTGCGTGGCGCTCGCGCTCGCGCAGGTCATCGGACATTTCTGGTTTTCGCCGCGCCCGTTCATGGCCGGCGTCGGCACGCAACTGATCCCGCACGCGCCGGACAGCTCGTTTCCGAGCGATCACATGACGTTCGCGTGGAGCATGGCAGCCGGGCTGATGCTCGGCGGCACGACCCGGCTCACCGGGTTCGTGATGGCGGCGATGGCCGTGGCGATTGCATGGGGACGTATCTACGCGGGGGTGCACTGGCCGTTCGACATGGCGGGCGGTGTGCTGGTCGGCACGGCCGGCGCGCTGGCCGCGCACCTGTACGGGCAACGCGCGACCGCGCTGCTCGAACGGCTCGGCGATTCGGTGCATGCAGTCGTGATGGGCCGCCGGCACGCGCCGTAAGCGGCAGGAGATCGGGCAGGACGCCGTCAGCCAGGTGTCTTGGCCGATTCGGCCGATGCGGACGGGCCGCCGCCCGCATCGTGCAGTTCCGGCGTATCGGCCGGGTGTTGCGCGGCGTCGCGGTCGAGTGCGCTTTCCTTCAGGATCGCGCACATCGCGACGAACAGTGCGAGTACCACCGCGGCAAGGCCGCAATAGCCGGCGATCTTCAGGTTGCGAAGGAACGGCGAAGCGTGGCTTTCTCTTGTCATGACCGGGCGCTCCTGGGCGGGCTGCGGCGGCTGTCGCCCGACAGCGGCGTCGCACACACAGATATATACCAGCCGCGATAGCGGTGCCAAGCCCGCTGGTGCGCCGACGCCACGATTGTGTCATCGGCCGGTCAACTTCAACCGGGTACCCCTTTACCGGGTACCCGCACCCGTCAGTCTTCCAGTGTTTCGTGCACGGCCGCCGCGCCGCGCTTCCAGTAGGCCGCCGCGCGGATGCGCGACTTGTCGACGCCGCGCTCGCCGGTCAGGTGCTGGCGTACCGCGCGCATCGACAGCGCTTCGCCGGCCGCCCACACGTAGCCGTCGCCGGACGGCGGCAGCGGCATGTCGCGCACGGCATTCAGCAGTACGTCGCCGTCGGCCGCGTTGGCTTCGGCGCGGAAGCGCCAGATTTCATGCACGTCGGCACGCGTGTCGAACGCGATCTGCGCGGTGCGATCCGCGACTTCCAGCACGACGGCCACGCGCGCACCGGCCGGCAATTCCGCGAGACGCCGCGCGACCGCCGGCAGTGCCGTATCGTCGCCGATCAGCAGGTGCCAGTCGAAACCGGTCGGGACGACGAACGAACCGCGCGGGCCGCCGATGCCGAGCCATTGGCCGACGCGTGCCTGTGCGGCCCACTGCGACGCGGGGCCCGGGTGGTTCAGCACGAATTCCAGATCGAGTTCGCCGGCGGCGCGGTCGAAGCGGCGCGGCGTGAAGTCGCGCGCGACCGGCTTCGGTTCGCCTTCCGGAAATTCGGGACCGTTCTCGCCGAGCGTCGGCATCGCGGGCCGTTCAGCGCCGGGCGGAGGGAAAAATACCTTCACGTGATCGTCGAACGACGCGGATTCGAAATCCGCGAGATCGGGGCCGCCGAGCGTGACGCGCAGCAGGTGCGGCGTCACGGTGTGCACGCGCAGGACCTGCAGCAAGCGGAACTTGAGGGTGTGGCGCACGCGGGTCACGGTGCGGTCGGATGTGTTCTGCATCAATCCGTTCTCCTGAGGTTTTGACGGGGCAGCACGGCTTACGCGCCGGTGCCGCCTTCGATTTCGGCTGTCGCGCGGCGCATGATGGCCGCGATGCGTCGCTGTTCGTCGGCGTCGGCGGCGCTCTTGTGCAGCAGCGCGCGCTTGAGTGCGAGGCGCGCCTCGACGAACTCCGGCAGCCAGCCGGCTTGTGTTTCGTCCTGCGTTTCGCTGCCCGCCGATTCCCCGGCAAACGCGCGGCGCATGAACTCCATCTTGCGCGCGAGGTGCGTGAGGCGCGCGAACAGCGTATCGACGCGTTCGCGCTGGGCGTCGAGATGGGCGCGGCCGGCGTCGGTCAGCGCATAGCGCTTGCGGTTGCCTTCCGCCTGCGACGCGACGAAGCCGACTTCTTCGAGATACGTAAGCGCTGGATACACCATGCCGGGGCTCGGGCTGTAGAAGCCGTTCGAACGCGTGTCGAGCGCCTTGATCAGCTCGTAGCCGTGGCTCGGTTGTTCGGCGACGAGCGCAAGCAACATCAGCTGGAGATCGTCGGAGCTGAACTGGCGGCCGCGCGGCATACCTTCGTCACCGGAATCGCCAAAGCCGCCCCGTCCGCCGCGACCGCCGAACGGGCCGCCACCGAACGGATCCTGGCCGCGGCGGTGGCGGCCGATCGCGTACCAGAGACCGGTGAACCACTCCGGGCGGGCATGTGCGCCATGGCCGTCGCATCGGGCATGGCCGCGGGATGGGTTGTGTCGCATGATCGAATCCTATATCTCGTAAAACATATCTAAAGATATATATCGAAAGATAGGTCGTCAAGGGGATTTATTGGGGTTGGATGGTGGGGCGGGGATAGGGCGGCAGCTTTTTAGGTTTGCAGAAAAGGTGGACTGTTTTGCAATACTTAAGCTCGGCTATTTATCTTCAAGTATCGATAGCAATTTTGGGGGCGAATGCTGGACCTCGGCGGATACATGTCCGTGCGTCAGCGGCACAGCGGCACTTGGCTAACAACGACGCAAAACCGTGGACTGCGGCGATGCGTATAACATTCGTGGCGACAGCATCACCGCTGATCCGCGGCCGGCATCTGCTCGATGGAGCAGACTGGTCGCGCTGGCAAGAAGCGATCGCGAACACGGTGCGGCAAACGACGACTCACGAACACGGCAGAGTCAACTGGCGGATCCAGCTTGACTCGGCCGTTTCGTCGGGCGACGACCTGCTGATGCAGTTCTGTCACGGCGCGCCGGGCTTCGTCACGTGCCTGTCGCGCTTCCCCGGCACGGCGCTCGATGATCTGCTGATCGGCGCGGGAAAAGCGGTTTGGGATGCGGGGCCGCTGGCCAAAGGTCCGTCTCTCTGTCACGGCACGGCCGGCAACGGCTACACGTTCCTCGTGCTATACCAGCGCACCCGAAACCCGATCTGGCTCGACCGCGCCCGGGCGTTCGCGATGCACAGCATCGGCCAGTCGGAAGCACATGCGGTGCGGTATGGACGGCGACGCTATTCGTTGTGGACCGGGGATCTCGGTGTAGCCATCTATCTGTCAGACTGCTTGCGCGAATCGGCGGCGTTTCCGACGCTGGACGTTTTTTATCCTCTGCAACCGGTGTGAGATTTCGACCCGAACGGCACATCAACCGGCGCGCTGCAAATACAACGACGCGATCTCGCGCAAGTCCGGCAGTGCAAAAACATCGGGATGCAGGAACGCAGCCGCCTCGGCAAGCACCGCATGCCGGGCGATTGGCCCGAACGATTCGATCCAGTGATCGCCTACGCTCACAATCTTCACGCGATGCGTCGACGCGAGATGCTGCCACACGGGGTTCGTGTCGAAGCTGCGCCGACCACCATCGTTGTAAACGAAAATCGTGTCCGGCTTCGCAAGCAACAGTGTCTCGAGGCTCATCTGGAACGCCGTATTGTCGCGCTGCGACGGCAGCGGATTGCGCCCGGCGACGTTGACGCCACCCAGTGCATTCAGCAACGAGCAGGTCATGTTCTCGTCGTAGAACGCCCACGGCGCGACGCCCGCCCCCCAGACGAACAGGTAGCGCGGCGCGCGGTGCATTCCTGCGCGTGCGCGGAATCCCGCCAGCACGTCGGCAAAACGCCGGTTGAGCGCGGCGGCCGCGTCGGCACGGCCAAGTGCGGCCCCGACGAGCGCAATGCTACGGTCGCTGTCGTCGCCAGTCTCCAGGTCGAGCGCAAGATACGGCGCGATCTGCCGGAGCCGTACCGCGTTCGCTTCGGTGTAGCGGCGGATCGCGACGATGAGGTCGGCATGCGCGCTCGCCAGCAATTCCAGGTTCGGGCTCGCGCGCTGCCCGAGGTCAATCACGCGGTCCATCCTGTCCAGCAGATAGGCAGGCCGCCGGCTGCGCACCAGAAACGTCGACGCGATCGGCTGCACACCGAGCGCCAGTGCGGTATCGGCACCGAAGTACGAAATCGCCGCAAGCCGGCTCGGTGCGGTATCGAAGCGCAGCGTCACGCCGCGATCATCCACGACGCTGTACGGCGAGGCTGATGACGCCGCGCAAACGGGTTGCACGAGCACCGCTGCCAGCGAAGCCGGCAATGCGAACGACAGCGCACGACGCTTGCGGTCAATCATCTCTGGCGGCCCCAATCGATGGCACGGCGTCGCAAACGGCCGGCCCGGCATCGTCCTCGCCTTCGACGGGTGCCGCATAGCCGAGCGGATGGCAGACCGGCACACCGTCGCTCGCACCATGCAGCCGCTCGCTGCGCACATGGAATACGTCCGCAACGAACGTCGTTGTAAGCACGTCGATCGGTGCGCCGTTGGCCACGAGCCGGCCGTCGCGCATCACGATTGCCCGATCCGCGAAGCGCATCGCCTGGTTCAGGTCATGGAGCGACATCACGAGCGTCAGCCCGAACTCCTCGTTGAGCCGCCGCAGCGTCTGCATCACGTCGAGCTGATGCCCGAGGTCGAGATAGGTCGTCGGTTCGTCGAGCAGCAGGATGTCCGCGCGCTGCGCGAGCGCCATCGCAATCCACACACGTTGGCGTTCGCCACCCGACAGCGCGACGAGCGCGCGGTCGCGCATCGCAACCAGCCCGGTCATCTCGAGCGCCCATTCGACTGCTTCGCGATCGTCGTCCGTTTCGCCGCGCAGCCAGTTCCTGTGCGCGAACCGTCCGTGGCGGACGAGTTCCTGCACCGTGAGGCCGGACGGAATGTCCTGCGTCTGTGCCAGGAACGCGATGCGCCGCGCAAGCTTGCGGCGCGGCCATTGCCGCAGCGGAACATCGTCGAGCGATGCATCGCCGCCGCGCGGCGGAAGCAAACCGGCTAGCGCGCGCAGCAGCGTGCTCTTGCCCGAGCCATTCGGACCGAGCAGGACGGTGATCAGGCCAGGCTCGATCGACAACGACAGGGCGTCGACGATGCGGCGCGGGCCATATCCGAGCGAGAGATCGCGAGCAACAAGTGTCATCGTGAAGACCGGGACAGCAGATAGAGGAAGAGCGGCGCGCCGAACATCGCGGTGACCGCCCCAACGGGAATTTCGGCCGGTGCGACGACGACGCGACCGGTCAGATCCGCAAGCGCGGTGATCAGCGCACCGAAGAGGAGTGCGAATGGTGCTTGCCGCCCGAGCGGGCCGCCCACGGCGAGCCGCGCGAGATGCGGTGCGATCAGGCCGACGAACGCGACAGGGCCGGCGATCGCTACCGCGCAGGCAGCCGCGAAACCGGCATAGACGATCGCCACGAGACGCCAACGCTCGACGCTCAGCCCAACGCTCGTCGCCGCGTCATCGCCAAGCGACAGCACCTGCACCGCCGGCAGGATGACCGGGAGGAGCGCGATCGTCGCCACGGTCCACGGCGCGAGCAGCAGCACGTGCGTCCAGCCGCGCGCGTACAGGTTGCCCGCGAGCCACGTCAGCAGCACCTCGATCCGGCTCGAGCCCCAGCCGGCAAGTATCGTCATCGCGACCGCATACATCGCGGCGCTGACGGCGACGCCCATCAGGATCAGCCGGAACGGCGCCGTGCCATTGCGCCACGCCAGCACGTAGACGCCCAGCGCCGCGCCGATGCCGCCTGCCTGCGCGACCAGCGGCATCCACGTGATGTCGTACGCGTCGAGCCGGCTGCCGTCGAGCGATCCGGCAAAGTTCACGACGAGCAGCAAGAGCATCACGCCAAGCGTCGCGCCGGACGACACGCCGATCACGCCGGGTTCCGCGAGCGGATTGCGCAGCGCCGCCTGCAGCACGAGCCCGCTCGCTGCCAATTGCGCGCCGATCATCAGCGCAAGCAGCACACGCGGCAGGCGCAGATCCCACATCACGAAGGCAACGTCGCGTGCGCCGTCGCGATGGATCAGTGCCTGAATGGCCGCCGTCAACGGGAAATCGGCCGCGCCGAAACGCACCGACAGGACAACCGTGAGCATCAGGATCACGGCCCACGCTGCGCGTCGCGCGTACGACGTGCCAACCAACCAGATCGACATGCCCTTCACGTCGATCCCCCTTCGTCGCGGCGAATCATCGCGATCAGCAACGGCGTGGCGACCAGCGCGGTCAGGAAGCCGACCGGCAGTTCGCGCGGCGCGGCGACAGTGCGGGCGACGAGATCGGCTGCCGACACGAGCAATGCGCCCGCCATTGCCGTCACGCCCAACGTTCGGCGATAGCCGCCCCCGAGCGCGACACGCGCAAGATGCGGCACGCACAGCCCGACGAAACCGACCGGCCCCGCCATCGAAACGACCGACGCCGACAACGCAACCGCGATGCCAGCGAGAATCAAACGCCAGCGCAGCAGGTCGAGTCCGACGCCCTGCGCTGCTTCGTCGCCGAGCGCGAGCGTGTCGAGCACGCGCGCGCAGGCCAGTGCGGCGGCGAGCCCCGCGACGGTCCACGGCGCGACCATCGCGACCTGCTGCCAGCCAACACCGGCGAAACCGCCGGCCAGCCAGTAGAACAACGGCCCTGCCTGCGGCCCCGCCACGATCATCAGCGAAATGACGCCCGCGCTGCCGAGCGCGGCGATCGTCGTTCCGGCCAGCGACAGACGCAGCGGCGACAGTCGCGCGCGCCACGCCAGCGCGAACGTGAGCGTCGCCGCGATGCTGCCGCCGGCCAGCGCCACGAACGGCAACATGCCCGCGCCCCAGGACGGCGCCAGCACGGTCGCGGCCACGACCGCGAGCGCCGCGCCGCTGACGACGCCCGTCAGCGTCGGGTCGGCGAGCGGATTGCGTGTGATGCCCTGCATCAGCGCGCCGGCGACCGCGAGGCTCGCACCGACCATGAGCGCCGCAATCAGGCGCGGCAGCCGGAGCGTGTGAACGATCTGCGCGGCGGGTGTATCACCGCCGGCCAGCGCATCGAGCGCAGCCGCAGGACTCAGCACGAGGTTGCCGGCGCACAGACTCGCGAGCGTGATCGCAGCGAGGCCGCCGATCAGCACGAGCGAAACCGCACCGACCCGTGCGCGTCCCCCGCGTGCCATCCCCGGCAACGGAGAACGCGGGCGCCTAGCCGTTACGGGCCGTCCGTTCACGATCGTGCCGCGCCGGCCTGCTTCGCCAGCGCCCCCAACCGGTACTCGAACTTGCGCAGCAGCATCGTCGCGGTCGCGGCCAACCCGATGGCGAGTCCGGCCCAGATGCCGTAGATGCCATAGCCGAGCATCACGCCGGCGGCCCAGGCGACCGGCAGCCCGATCATCCAGTATCCGACGATCGAGATGCGGAACGCGCTCTTCACATCGCCGAGCCCGCGCAGGATGCCGACGCCGATGTTCTGGCTGCAATCGAAGATCTGCAGCAGCGCCGCGATCGTCAGCAGCCCCGTCGCGAGCCGCAGCACGTCGGCATTTGCCGCCGAGCTGCGTGCGAGGAACGGCGCGAGCACATGCGTCGGCGCGACGAGATACGACAGCGCGACGATCAGCATCGCGCCAACGCCCAGCCCCAGCCCCGTATAGCCAAGTCGCCTTGCGCCGCGATAGTCGTGCTGCGCGCATGCATGGCTGATGCTGATCGACGACGCATGCGACAGCCCGACCGAAATCATGAACACGATGTAGATCACCTGGTTGACGACCGTCTGCGCCGCGAGCGCGTCGGTGCCGAGCGTACCGATCACGAGGGTGAGCACGGTGAAGAACGCGGCTTCCGAGCCGTAGGTCGCGGCAATCGGCGCACCCATCTTCAGCGTCTGCCTGAATGCATCGGCATCGGCGCGCCAGAAGGCCAGCGACAGGTGCTCACGCAGTGCCGCCCGACGCTTCGCGATCGTCAGGAACGCGAAGAACGACAGCAGGTACACCGCGCTCGTCGCGCTCGCGACGCCGGTCAGGCCGAGTTCGGGGAACCCGAAGCGGCCGAACATCAGCGCATAGTCGAGCACCGCGTTGACGGCGATCGATACCACCGTGATCGCGAGCAGCGGCCCCGGTTTGCGCAACCCGACGGTGTACTGGCGCAGCGACTGGAACCACAGGCACGGCAGCATGCCGGGCGCTGCCGCCGCGAGGTAAAGCGCGGTCTGCCGCGCGATGCCCGGATCCTGGCCGAGCCAAACGAGCGGCCGTTCGACGGCCAGCATCAGCAGTACGAACGCGAGCGCGGCGAGCGTCGACAGCGCGAAGCTCGCCCGCACGAGACGCATGATCCGCGCCGTGTCGCGTTGCCCGTTCGCGAACGCGACCAGGTTGCCGGTGCCTGTGACGAGGCCCGTGCCCATCGTGCGCAACTGGTTGAACAAGGTCAGCGCGAGCCCGCCGGCCGCGATTTCCCGCGGGCCGAGCATCCCCATCATCACGATGTCGGTTGTCGTCAGCGCGACCTGCGCGAGCTGGGTGAGGATGAGCGGCGCGGCGAGCGCGCCGATGTGCCGGGCGTCGAGCCAGAACTGTCCGTGAGGTTTCATGCGATGACGGTGAGAATCGGATGGGCAAGCCATCGGCAGGCGGGGCCGCGTGTCTGCGCCCCGGCCTGCCGGGGTCCGTCACAGGTCGGTCGACACCGACAGCCAGAACGTACGCGGCGCGCCCGTGAACAGGTACCCGGTCGGGTTCGCCTGCCAGTAGTCGCGGTTGAACAGGTTCGTCACGTTCGCGCGCAGCGTCACGTCGCGGCCGGCGACTTTCGTCGTGTAGCGGCCGCCGAGATCGAAACGCGTCCAGCTCGGCACATGCTGCGTGTTGTCCTGGCTCACGTACGCCTTGCCCGTGTAGATCATGCGGCTCGTCAGCGTGACGCCTGGTACGAACGGCGTATCCCATTCCGCGCCAAGCGTGGCCTGCAGTGACGGCGCGCCGATCGCGTGATTGCCGTCGTAGGTGCCGCCCTGCGTGCGGCGCAGCCGCGCGTCGAGCCACGTGACGCCGCCCAGCAGCCGCACGCCGCGCGTGACTTCGCCGAAGCCGGACAGCTCGAGACCGCGATTGCGCTGCAACCCGTTGAGGCTGAACAGCTTGCTGACCGGATCGACGATCCCGCTCGGCACGTCGATCTGGAACAGCCCGAGCGTCGCGCCGAACTTGCCGAGATCCAGCTTGGTGCCGACTTCGTACTGCTTCGACTTGAACGGCGCGAACACCTGGTTCGGGTTCGCCGCGTCGGGCGGCGGCGCTGAACCGGGCGTCAGCGCTTCGATGTAGTTCGCGTAGAACGACAACTGGTCGAGCGGGCGAACGACAAGCGCAACGGATGGCGTGGTCGCGCCCTGGTCGTAATGCGACGTTTCCGCGCCGGACGTATCGAAGTTGCGGCTGCTCACTTGCTGGCGACGCACGCCGACCGTGAGCTGCACGAGCCCGCCGGCGGCCGACAACGTATCGGCCACGCCGATGCTGCGCAGGATCTGTGCGCTGTCCTTCGCTTCCGGCGACACGGACACTGCCGCACCCGGCCCGGCGAGGCGGGTCGGCATATAGATGTTCGTCGTGTAGCTGCCGTACGCGGTCTGGCCGAACCACGTCGTCTGCTGCAGGTAGTCGCCGCTGACGACAAGCTGGTGATCGATGGGGCCCGTCTTGAAGCGCGTCCGTGCGCCCGCCTCCGCCGACAGCGCATGCGATGCGCCCGACTGGTATCTCGAAGTGGACTTCGCGTCGCCCAGCGCATTGATGATCGTCGCGCCCGGATCTTCCAGCTTGTCGTAGCCAAAGCGGTTCATGCCCACCGCGCCGAACAGCGTCACGTTCGACGACAGGTCGTATTCGGCGCGCCCCAGCGCCGTCAGGCTATGGGAATTCGAATAGGAAAACGTCTGCGCGAGATTGGTTCGCGAATCGGGCGCCGAGGGCACCGCGATGCCGGCGATCGGCGTATAGCCGCGCACCGGCGCGCGCATGAAGTCTTCCTGGTAGATCACGTCGCCGGATACGCGCAGGCGGCTGCCGCGGTAGTCGAGCCCGACCGACAGCGACGTGTTGCGCCGCGACTGCTCGTCGATCGGCGTGTCGCCTTCGCGATGAGCCGCGTTGACGCGTACGCCGAACTCGCCGTTCTGGCCGAAGCGCCTGCCGATGTCGGCATGGCCGCCGAACACCGAGCTCGATGCATATTCGGCGGTCAGCCGGTTGAGCGGCGTGTCGTCGGCGCGCTTCGTCACGACGTTCACGCTGCCGCCGACGCTGCCCTGCGGCATCATCCCGTTCAGCAATGCGCCGGGGCCCTTCAGGATCTCGACCCGTTCGACCGGATCGGCACCCACACGATAGGCGGGCACGAGCCCGTAGAGGCCGTTGAGCGCGATCTCGCCGTTCTCGACGCGCAGCCCGCGAATCGTGATCGCGTCGTAGCGATTGGTGCTGTCGATCGCCGCGCGGACCGACGGATCCGTGGTGGTCAGCAAGTCCGCGACGCTGGTCGCCTGCTGGTCACGGATCAGCTTTTCCGTGTAACTCGAAATGCTGAATGGTGTGTCCATGTAGTCGCGATTGCCGAGCATCCCGACCTTCGCGCCTTGCGCGACCTGGCCGCCTGCGTAAGCCTCGGGAATGGCGTCGCCGACCCGCTTGCCGAGCACGTTCACGGTGGGCAGCACGCCCGCTTCGGCGCCTGCGGCGGCCGCCGCGGGGCGCAGCGAGAAACTGCCGTCGGATTGCTGCACCGGCTCCAGGCCGGTTCCGTTCAGCAACGCCTGGAACGCGCCCTGCACCGAGTAGGTGCCGTGGACGCCCGCGCTGGTTTTCCCGGCCGTCATGTCGCCCGGCACGCTGAGCATCACGTTTGCCTGATCGGCAAGACGGTTCAGCGACGCCGACAGCGGGCCTGCCGGTATGTCATAGCGCCGGGGCGCGGCTTGCGCCGCCGCACCGGCGGCCGATTGGGCGGATGCCGCTTGCCACGCGCCACTCCCCGCGAGTGCGAGGCCGAGCACGGCGCACCGAACGGCGTGCGCGGTAGGGCGATGCGCGGTGCGCGGCGCACGGGGCATCTGCGCGCAGCTGCGCGCGGGCAGCGAAAAATCGGGATTCGACGAGAACGACGGGCGACGCATGGACGGCATTCCTTGAGAATGAAGTGAGCAAGGGGAGGTCCATCGCGCGTCTAACAGAGCCGGATACCTTGGCTTGATAGCGGCTGCGCCCGGTCGTTCGGGCGGCGCCATGCTGGCTGCGACTGTCGCCATTGCGACGACACCTGCTTCCGGACGGAAACGGATGTCGGCAAGCCGGGGCGGATGCCCCGCCTCATGGCGCCGGGTCGGCATTCAGAGCACTGATTGATCTCCGAATGGTCCTCTTTCATCTGTTAATCGGATGACGCCCGGAAATGCGAACTGAAATCGGAAATTATTTTGCAGCGACGTGAGATCGCCCCCGCAACCCTGGCCAGAACCGGCATCGCGCCGGTCACCGGGCTTCGATCGTGACCCACCACGGCAACGTGCGACGCACCCGGATCGGCAAGTCGCGTTCGAGCATCGCGAGCGTCTGATCGGGGTTGTCGGCGGGGAACCGGCCGACCACGCGAATGCCTGCGACCGACGGATCGACACCGATGTGCCCGTGCTGATAGCGATCCAGCTCTGCAATCAGCGTGCCGAGCGTGACGTCGTCGGCCAGGAGCACGCCGCGCGACCACGCTTCGCGCGCGGGGTCGGCCCGTTCCGGCGCGTAGATCGCATCCGCCGTGAACTGTCGCTGCTGACCGGCCTGCACGATTTCGACATGTCCGGCCAGGTTGCGAATCTCGACACGGCCGTTGAATACGGCCAGCAGTGTGTGCGTGCCGGACTGCCGTACGGTGAACCGGGTACCGAGTGCCTGCATCCGGCCGTTCGGGGTGTCGACGAAGAACGGACGTCCCTGACTGTCCTTGGCGGTATCGATAAGGATTTCGCCCATCGTCAGCGTCAGGACTCGCCTGGTGTCGTCGTAGTGAACATCGAACGCACTGTCGGAGTTCAACCAGACACGCGTGCCGTCGGCGAGTTGCACGTCACGCCGCTCGCCGATCCCGGTGCGGTAGTCCGACCGCCACGCGACGATTCGATCCGCCAGCGGCGTAAAGCGCCAGGCGAACCAGCCGGCGAGACCGGTTCCGGCCAGCGCGGCGAGACCACCCAGCACGTGACGCCGGCTCGCCGAACGCGCCGCGGAAACATGTACCGCAGCCGCGGCAGCGTTGCGCTCGCCTTGACTCTCGCCCCTGAGCGGCTCGAATCGGCGGCTGACCGCTTCGACATGCGCCCACGCGCGCCGATGTTCCGGCCGCTCGGCCAGCCACTGCGTCCACGCGTGGCGATGCTCGCCGCTTCCGCCATCGGCATGCAGGAGCGCATACCAGTTGGCCGCCTGTTCGAGACTTTCGAAATCCGCCTGGACGCCGGATTCGGCGGCGGATGAGGACGACGAGACAGCCATCGGTTAGTGCTTGATGCCGGCGTCGAGCAACGCGAGCTGCAGCATCGCCTGGGCGAGATACTTCTGCACCATTCGGTCGGAGACGCCCAATTCGCTCGCGATCTCGCGAGTGGACAGGCCATGAATCTGCGCCATGACGAATGCATCCCTTGCCTTGTCCGACAGCCGGCTGATAAGCGCGCCGATTTCCATCAGTGTCTCGATGACGATCGCGCGATATTCAGGCGAGGGCTCATAAGGTTCCGGCTGGGCAGCGAGCGTGTCGAGCCACGCCTGTTCGACCTGACGGCGACGGAACAGGTCGATACACATGCCCTGCGCCATCGCGCGCAAGTAGGCCCGTGCCTCTGCATCGCTGTCGAAGCCCTTCGGCACCGGCTTGAGGATCAGGCGAAGAAAAGCGTCCTGTGCGAGGTCCGCCGCATCGAAGGCATTACCCAACCGCCTGCGCAGCCACCCCTGCAACCAGCCATGGTGGTCGCGATAGAGAGCCTGCACGTCCTGGTGCACGGCGAGTTGGGCGGCGGACATGGAACAACCCCTTCGACTTTATAAACGGGAGACGAGAAAGAAAATGCGAATCATTCCCGTTTATAAACCAATTCAATCGGTTTACGCAATATTTCGCAATTGGGGGTCTTATCAAGGCTGGCGAGTCAAACGCCTTGATTCGTCAGACATTTTGGGGATTCGGCTCTCCGTTTCCCGCAGCGTGGGTCACTTCCCCTTCGCCTGACACTCCGAACATGTTCCGGTGATCACAAGAGACGCTTCTTCGTATCTGTAGTGATTGTGAGAAGCAATGTGCTCGAGCTGGCTGGTCAGCGCATCTTCGTAAATGTCGCAAATTGCCGTGCAGCGCCGGCAGACAAGATGATGGTGATGCCTGCCGCGATTCAGTTCATACACGACGCCCGCATCGCCAAGCGATGCACTGGTGACAAGGCCGCGTTCGGCGAATGTAGCCAAGGCTCGGTAGGTACTTGCGAGACTGAAGGGTTCCGGACCGCCGGAGAGCATCCGGTAAATCTGCTCGACAGAAAAGTGAGCGGCAGGATTATCGCGAAACAACTTCAATACGCTGAATCGACTGGCTGTCGGTCGTATCCCCACCCGAGCCAGTTCCGTGTAGATGGCTTTCATGTTCTTGTTTCAATATGTCCTGCCACATCATGTCTTGCCTACGCTTAAGTGTCCCTTAAGCCGAGTATTGATTCGCGGCAAGGCGGCTGCAGCGTCTGGATTCCCCGTATCCATGGCACGAAGAGACCTTCGCCCGTCAGCGCCTTGAACCAATATCAGGGATCACCACACCGGTCGGTGGATGCATGCGGAAGTAGCTGGATCCAGTCAGGGTCCGGACCGGGAGATTGTCGCTTCGCTCACGATGGTTGTATCTTCCAGCGCATCGGTCGAGTGTCGGTCGATCAATTGATTGCCGCCCGACCACCGATTTGTCCGACATCAACGACAATGCACAAAACGCCGGGGCCCCGTCGCGACGATTGCCCGGCGGTAACGAATTTCGGGTTCAACCTGGCGCGCACCCGACCCGCGGCCGGACGGCTCATCCATGAGTTGCCACGTGATACTTTTCTGCCCCCGGATGCTCAGCGGCGTTCGCTACAGGCAGTCCACCGGTCACGAATCGAGCGATGTCATGCCGGACTGCAGATAGTTCTGGATCCCGACCTTCTGGATCAGTTCAAGTTGCGTTTCCAGCCAGTCGATGTGCTCCTCGGTATCGTCGAGAATGTTCTCGAGGATTTCGCGCGACACGTAGTCCTGCACCGATTCGCAGTACGCAATCCCTTCCTTGCAGGTGGCCTGGGCGATGCGTTCGAGCTTCAGGTCGCATTCAAGGATCTCCTCGGTGTGCTCGCCGATGAGGAGCTTGTGCAGATCCTGAAGATTCGGCAGCCCGTCGAGCATGAAGATGCGTTCGATGAGTGCATCCGCATGCTTCATCTCGCCGATCGATTCTTCATACTCGTGCTTGCCCAGCTTGTCGAGTTGCCAGTGACGATACATACGGGCGTGCAGGAAATACTGGTTGATCGCCGTCAGCTCGTTCTTCAGTTGAGCGTTCAGGTATTCGATGACCTTCTTGTCGCCTTTCATCGCAGTTCTCCTGTTCGGCACGTTCGTCCACATCACACCCAGAACCAACAATAGTCGGCGGTCAGCGGAATCGCAAACGCGTTCCAGGTGAAACAGACGGGCCCGATGGAAAAGCCGGTCGACTCGCTCAAGGTCAGCGCGCAATCGGTGAAATCATCGTGGAGTGCGAATGATTTCGATTTTCATTTTCCTGGCACATCCTCACTGTGTCGATGGTCCGCCTCCATTTTCCGAGCGGCGCCCCACGCCCGGCCCATGCGGATCGGGGCGGGATGCCGCACGGAACCGGACGGGACGCATTTACCACCGATGCGTATAGCTGGCCGTCAGCACGGCACCCGCCGCAGGCAAGCGGCTCGTGTTGTTGCTGTTGCGCATGAGCTGGCTGTAGAGCGGCAGGTAGTAGCGGTTCAGCAGGTTCTCGACACCGACCGTCACGCGATCCTTCTTCGTGATCTGGTAGCGCGAGATCAGGTCCACGGTCGTATAGCTGCTCACGTCCATGCGGCCGAAACCGATCTTGTCGTTGAGCCGGTAATCGCGCGCTGCGTAAAACGTCGCCTGCAGCCGATTGCTCCAGCGCGGGTTTGGCCTGTATTCGAGATAGCCGGTCAGCTTGAGCGGCGGAATCCGATAGCCGGTCATGTCCTGAAAATTCGCGCTGTTCTGCGGCCGCTCGCGACCCTGCATGTAGGTGATCGTGCCGCCCGCGCCCCACTTGTCGTCGTCGGATGCGTAGTCGACGGTCGCTTCGATGCCGGCGATGCGCTCGGCCGTGCGCGTGAGGATCAGGCCGTTGTTGAAGCTCTGTACGTCGCCGAGTTCCGACGTCGTGTAGAAGAGCGCGAGCGTACCGTCCGCGTGATTACCCAGGCTGCCGCGCCAGCCGATCTCGTAGTTGTTGGTCTTCACGGGCTCGAGGCTCGACGAATGGATGTCGAAGCCGGCGGTCGCGTTACGCAATTGCAGCCCGACGTCCGGCAACTGGAACCCCTGGCTGAACGACGCGTAGATTTCCTGGCTCGGTACCGGCGCATAGGCAACACCCGCATTGAACAACCATGCGCCGTAGCCGGTCGATCCGCCCGGCACCGTGTACTTCTTCGCAAGACGCAGCTGTGAAAGCGGCACGAAACTGTCGAAGCTCGCGCTCGCGTGCTCGTAGCGCACACCGGCTTCCGCCGACCATTTGTCGCTGAACTTGTGCTGCAGTTGCGCGAAACCGCCGACACTGGTCGTCGTCAGTGTTGGCAGGTACGTCAGCGTGCCGGTCTTGCGGTAGACGAGGCCACCGCTGGCGTCGTACGCGGCCGGCGAGAAAATATCGTCCGGCATGTCGCTGCGTTCCTGGTTGAAGTCGGCGCCCCACTGGATCTTCGTGCGGCCGGCGCGATCGAGCGGTGTCGTGATCGTCAGGCGGCTACCGAACACCTTCGAGTCCTGCATGACCTGATCGACGTTGTTGCCGCGTGTCGCCACCGCGCGCGCGTCGAACGGCGCGAAGCGCGTGAAGTAGTTCCGGTAGTAGAGCTGGGCCGCCACCTCGCTGCCGAGTACGTCCTTGTTGCTGTACTGCAGGTTGAGCTGCGTGTTGCGGATGCGGTTCTGGTCGTCGAGCTGGAGCCCGTCTTTCGGACGCGCGACGGTCGTGCCCGGCGGCAGTTTCGCGACCGACGGATCGCTCCCGTAGTGGGTGTCCTGCTTCGCGTCGTAGTGGCTCGCCGAAAACACGATGCGCTGATTCGCATCGATCCGGAATCCAAGCTTGCCTTCGACGTTGTAGACGTTCGAGTCGAACAGGTCGCCCTGGCTGGGTTCTGGCGCGATGCGATGGCCACGCGCGTCATACGCGCTGCCGATGTGCTGCGCATCGACGTTGAATTCGTACTCGACCGGGCCGTGGCTGCCCGCGAAGAACTGCTGCACGGTGCCGCCGAGGCCGCCCGTGCCCAGATGCGATAGCGGCGAGGTCATCGAGAACGTCGTCTCGGCGCGCGGCGCGCCACCCGGCTGACGCGTCGTGATCGACACGATGCCGCCCGTTGCGCCCGCCCCGTAAACAGCGCTGCTGCCGCGCAGCACTTCGACTTTCTCGATGTTGTTCGGGTCGACGTTCGCCAGGTTGCGCGCCGAATCGCGATTCGTATTCAGCGGCACGCCGTCGACCAGCACGAGAATGTTCCGGCCGCGCAGCGTCTGGCCGTAGTCGGTCATCGTGTGGCTCGAATCGGCCATCCCCGGCACGGCCTTGCTCAGCACCGTCGCCAGATTGTTCGATCCGGCTTCGAGGTCGCGCAACGTGTCGCGACCGATCACGGTGATCTGCCGGGTCGGTCGAACGAGATCGCTGTGGGTCCGATCGCCCGATACCTCGATTGCCGCGAGTTCCACCGGCTCCGCGGCACGACTCGCGCTCACGTTCGTACCGCCCCCCACATTCTCACTCGCACCGACACCGGTACCCACACCTGCACCGGTATCGGTCTTCGGCGGTGCGGCGGGTGCGCCGCTCTCTACCGTGAACGTGTTCCTTCCCGTCGCACGGGCATGCAACCCCGAACCCGACAACAGTTGCTCCAGTGCCGCTGCCGCGGTCAGCCGGCCCTTGACGGCCTGGCTTGCCCGCTGCTCGGCGCTGGACGTCGAGAACAGCAGTTGCGCGCCGGATTGGCGCGCGAACGCATTCAGCGCGCGGTCCAGACGCTGCGCGGGAATGTCGAATGACGACACGTCACCGCCTTGCCCCCACGCGGCGGCCGACAGACAGCCCGCAACCGCGACACACACGACACGCCCCACACCGGCTTGGTGCCCAGTAACCCCCATACCACCGCTCCTCGTTTGAATCGTTATGAATCGATGATGCTCACGAGGGTTGCCGGACGAGCCGACGGGTTTGTTGACGTCCGGGTGGAAATTTATTTCGAGCGGAGGTTCAGCGGTGCGCGACGGTCACCGTGCCGTCCGCATCCCGCTTCACGTTGAGCGGCAGCACGCCGGGCAGCATGTCCAGCAGCGTGTCGACGTTGTCGGTATTGAATTGCCCGGACAAGCGCAGGTTGGCGGCGCGCGGGTCGAGCTTGACCGGTGCGCGCCGGTAGCGGCGAATTTCCGCGATCGCCACGCTCAACGGTGTCCCGTCGAAGACGAGCCGGCCTTCGCGCCAGCTCAACGTGGCGGCCGGATCGAACGGCTGGAGCACGCCGATTCGATCGCCTTTCACGAGGACGGATTGTTCGGGATGGAGCATCACCGTCGGGCGCTGTGCCACGGCGACTTCCACGGCCCCGGACACGACGCCGACCCCCACGTCCTGCGCATCGCGGCGCACGGTGAAGCTCGTCCCGATATCGTGGATCGTCACGTCGCCTGCGCGAGTGACGAACGGCCGGAACGGCGAGTGCGCGATCTCGATCGATGCCTCGCCATGTTCGATCAGCATGCGTCGCGAGCGCACATGCCACTCGACGCGTGCCGACGATCCGGTATTCAGCTCGAGCCGGCTACCGTCGGCGAGCGGCCACGCGCGGTGCTCGCCCACTGCTGTCGCGAGGGTGTCGACCCGGTACGCGGGATCGGCCTGCCAGATCATCAGCATAGCCGCGACACTCAGCATCGATCCGCCGACGACACGCCGGGCGGTTCGCCGCCGCGCCGCACGACGCACGACCGCGTCAAGCGGATAACGCGCGCGCAACGCATCCTTGAATGGATCGAGCGAGTCGTCTTGAGGAGGCGTCGAATCGCGACTACGGGGAGGCTCAGGCAGCATCGGCATTTGCCGTCTTGGTGTGCAGGGTGTTCTGCAGGATCGGGGCGAGGTCCGTCATCGCGCGGGCCATGTGTTTGGCGACCATGTTACGTGATATTCGCAACTGAGCCGCCACTTCTTCCTGTGACAGATCGTGCAGCTTATGGAGGATAAACACCTCGCGACAGCGCGCGGGCAGCGCGTTGATGGCCCGCTCGAGCTCCTGCACGGTCTGCCGGTAGCTCAATGCCTGCTCGCCGTCGATATCGTCCGACCGCGAGTCGGGAACGATGACCCCAGCCGGCTCCATGCGGCTCGCGTGCAATTCGTCTCCTCTCCATCGATCGATGGCCCGATGTATCGACAGATGACGCAGAAAGGCTAGCGGGGTGTGAACGGGTTCGCCCGGCGGCCGCTGAAGGAGCTGAACGCCGACATCCTGGACGACGTCGCACGCGAATGCGCGATCGCCGAAGCGATGCCGGACGTGATTGACGAGTTCCTCGTAGTGCTTGATGAACGCAGCGATCAGCGGAGAGTGGGAGGAGTCGCGGTGCGAGCCAGTCACATTGCTGCGAGATGAGCGAGCATCACGCCCAAAACGATAATAATTCTCATTATTGTGACTGATTACAAAACTGTCAACAGACGCGAGAGTCTGGAGATGGCCGCCTCCCCGGGATGTTTCATCTGCAATTTCGCAGCCCTGTGGTGGGAGCCAGTGATCGCCAAGGCCGACGCAGCGTTCGCATCGTTCATGCGCGAATGGCCGATAGTGCATGTCCGCGAATGCCTCGCGCCATAGGACCGCCGGAATGTCCTGTGGTGCGATCGATCCATGTCCAGTGCTTGCGGCAGTCTACGGCGGCAAAGCTCACGAGATGTCGACGCAGTGTCCGAACTCATGCATCAAAATACAGAATTGAATTATTCAAATCATCGAAACTATTTAATTAATTTTCTTTTAATCAAACAAAATTTCCGCGCTGGCAAAGGTATTTAAGTCAGCCTCGTCATTCAATGTGGTGTTTCCGTTCGAGGCAGGCCTGTATTGGCTTGCGAGGTTATGAAGATTTTCGACCCTTTATATTTGAACCGAAATTTCGTCGAAAATGTAAAGCATTGCAATATCAAGGCGAGAGTTGAGCATTTCGATTGCGACGCATGATTTTATTTGGCAGGATTTTCATCAAGTTGCTCGACTTTAAAACAACAAAAAAGCCAATCATTCAATCATTCGAAATAACACACGCCGGATGAGCAACGATTCGGAAGGAAGCTGACGAAGAAACAGGTAACGAGGCGGCGAACGGTCGATATCGTTCGCGATCATTGAATCAATCGCTTTCCCGGGCGTCGATGCGTCACTCGAGCGATCCGGGCGAATCCGATACGGGGCAGCCATGGCGATACTCAAGAACGATTCTTCCGGGGAAGCGTGCCTGCTCCGCGCGTATCACGTGTTCGGCCGCGATACCGCGCGCTGCGATACGGTCATCCGCGACGCGTCGGTGTCCCGTGTCCATGCCCATATCCGCTGGGTTGGCGGGCAGTGGGAGCTCCACGATCACAGCAGCAACGGCACGTCGGTATCGGGCGTGCCGTTGCGCGATGGCGAGCACGCGGTGCTGCAGCGAGGCGACGTCATCCGGTTCGGCAGGGCGGGTGTCGCGCCCTGGCGCGTCGATGCGCTCGACGATCCGGCCGATACGCTGTGGCCGGTGCGGGGTGCGACGCATCCGATCGTGCTCACGCCCCGCCAGATCCTGGCTGCCTACGCCGCGCAGCCGGTCACGATCGTTTGGTCGCCGGCCGGCGAATGGCTGTGCGACGACACGTTGCCGCCGCGCGCGCTCCGTGACGGCGATGAAGTGTCGACGGGCGACGTCACGTGGCGCGTGGCGCTCGTGCGCCACGGCTCGACGATGACGTTGCGCGCGCCTGCCGATCCGGCCGCGTCGGCCCGCTTGCTCGAATTCTTCGTCAGCCGGGACGAGGAGCACGCACGCGCGCTGCTGCATGTTCGCGGCGGCGTGGTCGACCTCGGCGAGCGCGCGCATCACTACTGCCTCGTCACACTCGCCCGCGCACGCTCGGCCGACATGCAGGCCGGCTACGACGCCGCCACGCAAGGCTGGATCGAACTCGACCGGCTGGCGCGCATGCTCGGTATCGATACGTCCCATCTCAACGTGCAGATTCATCGCGCCCGGAGCCAGTTCGCGGCGCTGCCGGGGCTCGACGCGAGCCAGCTGGTCGAGCGGCGGCGCGGCAGTGTCCGTTTCGGCGATTTCCCGTTTCGCGTCATGCGCGGCGAGCGCCTCGAATGCCAGTCGGTGCCGGGCGTCGAGCCGCGCATGGGCATGCATCGTCCGGCGCCGGATCCGGTCGTCCACTGCTCGTGAACGCGGAAAGACAGCCCCGGTTGCCGACCGCGGCACGCGCACGTGTCGTGCCGCAAGCGCGTGAATCGCAGCTGCCCGCCGCGCCTTTCGCGGTGCTGGCCGGCAAGCGGCATTACCGGCTCGGTGCGTTGCTCGGCGAAGGCGGCAGCGGCGTGGTGTTTCGTGCGACCTGCGGCGAGACGGGGGAGGACGTCGCGATCAAGCTGATGCGGGACGATGTCGCGCGGACCGCGGCGGAGCGCGCGCGGCAGCGCATGCGCTTCCGGCGCGAGACGGGCCTGTGCGAGGCGCTGCGGCACCCGAACATCGTGGCGCTGCTGGACAAGGGAGAAGCGCCCGACGGGCGGCTGTTCGCCGTATTCGAACGTGTGCAGGGCCGGACCCTGCGCGACCGGCTTGCGGTCGAGGGGCCGCTGTCGGCCGTCGACACGGGACGGCTGATGGCGGAGGTGCTCGATGCGCTCGCGGCCACGCATCGCCGCGGCATCGTGCACCGGGATCTGAAGCCGCAAAACATCGTGATCGCGATGGCCGGCGACGGGCCGCACGCGAAGCTCCTCGATTTCGGGATCGGCGCGCTGTTGCCCGGCACGGCAGATATCGCGCCTCAGGCCGCGACGCTCGCGGCCGAGGCGCTCGGCTCGCCGTCGTACTGCTCGCCCGAGCAATTGCGCAACGAACCGCCGACGCCCGGAAGCGACCTGTATGCATGGGGTCTGGTCGTGATCGAATGCCTGACGGGCGAAGTCGTCATGCAGGGCGCGAGCGTGGCCGACATTCTTTATCAGCAGCTCAGCCAGGTGGATGTCGCGCTTCCGCCGTCGATCGCGTCGCATCCGCTCGGCTCGGTGCTGCGGCGCGCGCTGAACAAGAATCCGGCGCAGCGCGCCGCGTCGGCCGACGAACTCGCCGAGCAGTTCCGCGCGCTCAATTTCGCCGCGCTGGTCGGCCCGTTCGATGCCGGCCGTGCGAGCCGGCGTATGCGCTCGCAGCCGCACCCGTTTGCCCAGCGCAGTGACGCGATCGCAACGGCTGGCGAATACCGGCAGGTCACCACGCTGTGCTGTTGCGTGACGATCGCCGGAGACGGCCGGCAACGCCATGCGGGAACCGATCATGGCGCCCTGCTCGACCGCTACGAGGCGCAATGGCTGACGAAGTGTGCGGACATCGCCGTCGGCTATGGCGCGCAGGTCGGCGAGCGGCTCGGCGACACGCTGCTGTTCCATTTCGGCCTGCAAGGCGATATCGACCTGCCCGCGCGCCGCGCGGCGCGTGCGGCGCTCGACC
>NZ_JAAGPO010000016.1:0-239 GCF_017104825.1 Burkholderia sp. Ac-20345
GAAAAAAAAAAAATTAATTACTGTACATTCATTTTGCAACGTTGTCTTTCCTCTCGTCCTATTTCTTCATCATCCTCCCCGCTTTGAGATATTGCTCACTTCTACCAACTGCCACACGTTATCTCCCTAGCCTGCTCTTTCTCCTCATGTATTTTCTCTACTGCTTCATCCATCAGTTGTCCGTACTTCTTCTCGTGTTGTCTACTACCACTTCTATACTACGTCACTATCTCTCTCAC
>NZ_JAAGPO010000168.1:0-25639 GCF_017104825.1 Burkholderia sp. Ac-20345
TGCCCCGTCACCATCAACATCGCGCCGCCGCCCGGTGCCGATGCGGCCGAGATCGCGCGCATGGTGCGCGCCGAGCTCGAACGCACTGAACGCGCGAAGGCGTCGCGCACCGGCTCGCGCCTGTCCGATTGATCGTTCGTTGAAGGAAACCCGCCCATGATGATGTCGCTCGACCAGTTCGTTTTCAGCCTGGCGACCACGCCCTACCAGGAGCTTCAGCGCCAGCGCAACTGGAAGCACCGCACCAGCTCGCGCATCGGCGTGCGCGATGCGAGCCAGTTCACCGGCGCCGGCGACGACACGATCACCCTTTCCGGCATCGTCGCCCCCGACAACGGCATCGGCGAGATCGCATCGATCGAAGCGCTCGCCCGGATGGGTGATGCCGGCGACGCCTACGTGCTCGTCGACGGGAACGGCAACGTGTACGGCGCGTACGTCATCGACAGCCTCAACGAGACGGCCACTTATCACACGAAGGAAGGCATCGCCCGCAAGATCGCGTTCACGCTGACGCTCAAGCGCGTGGACGACGGCGTGCTGTCCGAGCCGCAGCAGGACGACGAAAGCGGAGCGGACGAGCAATGAGCACGCTGGAACGCAAGCCGGGCGACGCGCAGGCCCGCGCGGGTCGCGTGCAGCCCCAGGCCGACTATCGCATCACGCTCGACGGCCGCGACCTGTCGCGCCTGATCGCGCCCAACCTCATCAGCCTGTCGCTGTCGGAATCGCGCGCGGACGAGGCCGACATGCTCGACCTGGTGCTCGACGACGCGCGCGGCACATTCGCGATTCCGAAGCGTGGCGCCAGCATCAAGCTGTCGATCGGCTGGGTCGGCGAGCCGCTCGTCGACAAGGGCGCGTTCACGGTCGACGAAGTCGAGCACAGCGGCGCACCGGACGTCATCACGATCCGCGCGCGCTCCGCATCGATGACGAACGGCATGCACGAGCGCCGCGAGAAGAGCTGGCACCGGCAGACGATCGGCGCGATCGTGCGCACCATCGCGACGCGCTACGGGCTCACGGCCGCCGTCGACGCCACGCTCGCCGCGACGCGGATCGACCATGTCGACCAGACGCAGGAATCCGACATGTCGTTCCTCACGCGCCTCGCCAAGCGCTACGACGCGGTGATGACCGTGAAGGACAAGCGTCTGCTGTTCACGCCGATCGGCAGCGGCAAGACCGTCAGCGGCAAGCCGCTCGACGTGCTCGCCATCACGCGCGCGAGCGGCGACCAGCATCGTTACCACATCGCGCAGCGCGATGATTACACGTCGGTGCGCGCGCACTATCACTCGAACGGCAGCGCGCGGCGGCTGTCGGTGGTCGCCGGCGACGCGAAAGGCAAGAACGTCAAGGTGCTGCCCGAGGATTACGCGACGGAAGCCGAGGCCCGGGCGGCAGCGCAGGCCGAATACGCGCGTACGCAGCGCGGCCAGTCGACGCTGAGCTATACGCTCGCGCTCGGCCGGCCCGAACTGTTTCCCGAGATGCCCGTCACCGTGACGGGGTTCAAGCCGGAAATCGACGACACGCCGTGGCTCGTGAAGAAGGCAACGCATACGATCGGCGACGGCGGGTTCACCACCGCGCTCGAGCTCGAGGTACGCGACGCGCCGAAACAGTCGGGTCGAGCCGGCAAGCGCTGACAGGTGAAGTAACGGCCGGTACCGCGATGCCTAGCACGCGATCGCGTGCCGACGATCGCGGTGGCGAATTCAGGATCTCGGGGGGCGGGGCGAGGCAACGCGCGGGATACGCGGCTCGGGTTAGATACAGCGGCCGGAACGAATGCCGGCCGGCGGGGATGGGTCGCGGTGAGTCAGCTCGATTGCTGACGCCCGCCGAGCGTCATGCGCGTGTCCCGCACGTCGCCGCATTGCTGCAACGTGGCGCGCGCATCGCGCAAATTGGCCATCGCCTGCAGCGCGGCCTCGAGCACCTGCCCGACCGACAGCATCGCGCTGTCGATCGCCGCGTGCGCATCGGCCCGCTCGCCGTCGGTCAGGTCCGGACGATATCGCGGCGGGCCCATCGTCAATCCACGCGTGTCCGCGCGATGGTCGGCGTGCGCCGACGCGCCGATCGTCCCGATGTCGTGCTTCCTGTTGGTGTCCATTTTTCCGGTCTCCGCAAACTCAGTCATCCACCGGGGGCCGCCTGACACGACGGGTCGCCTCGGAACGCCCCGCCGCCAGCTCGCCGGCTTTCAGAATGCTAAACCAATACTGTATGGATATACAGTGATTCGTCCGATTTTATCCGATGCGCTTGCGCGGCGCGCTCAGCGCACCGCCATGGCTTCGTGAAACGGAACGCAGACGTGCCGCCCGCGCCGCCGCACGCGCTGCGGCTCGAATCGGGCAGCGAGCGAGCGCGGGTCGCGCGCAGCAGCAGGGGCCAGGGCCGCGCTGGCCGCTTATTTCTTCGGTTGCTTCGCCGCGCGCTCGGACTTCAGCCGTTCGACCTCGGCCATGGCCCGCTCGACGTTTTCCGCCGTGCGCTGATCGAGTGCCGCACGGCGATTCTCCGGCAGGCGCTTCGCGCGCCGCGGCGCCGCCGTCTGCACCATCGCGCCCGTGCTGATGCAACTGGCGAGAAATGCGTGCAGCGATGCCTTGCCGGCGTCGTTGAGCTGCCGGTACATCGCCAGCACGTCGGCTTCGTCCGCGTCGTGGCCACCGGCCTCCGACGCGGGTTCGCCCGCGGCGGACCGTTCGCCGGTCAGCACGAAGCCGATATCGACACCGATCTCGCGAACGGCCAGCAGATAGGTCGCGTCGGGAGAGCGCTCATCCGACTCGTACGCCGACTGCGAGCGCCTCGCGACACCGCCCACGGTCGCAAACTCGTCCTGGCTGAGCCCGATCCGCAAGCGCTCGTCCCGCAAGCGACTCCCGATTTGTGTCATAAATTACCCATTAACAATTGACGCGCCGTTTTTTGCTCATTACACTGGCCTTACCGTAACGCAAGACTATCTCCACAAAGTATACCGACCATGACTACTCCCAAAGGCGCGCGCCGTTCGCCGCGCGGCACGATGTCGGACAAACCCGTCTACGTGGGGCTGACGCCAGTCGAGCGCGGCGAACTCGAGCAGCTCGCGGCGCAGCGCAACCGCTCGATTTCCAGCATGGCGCGCGAGCTGATCCGCATCGGCGCGAGCCACCTGCGCGCGATCGCGACGCCGCGCTCGCGCACGGTCGGCCGTTGAACCGGGCGCCCTCATGTTCCGCACCGTCGAACGCGACCGACCGTCCGTGCCCGCAGCGTCGATTGTGAGCCGCGCGCACGCCCGCACCAATCCGCCGATCGGCCAGCGAGGCAGCCGGATCGCCCGCGCCGCCCACTGCCCGCCCGGCCATGCTCAGACACTCGCCCGGAGCACGCCCCCATGCGAATCCTGAACCGTTGCCCGCACTGCCGCACCCGCGCCACCGCGCGCAGCAGCCGCGAAATGTCGCTGACGTTCCGCGAAATCACCTTCCAGTGCGCGAATCCGGAGTGCGGCCACACGTACGTCGTCAACATGGAATTCGCCCGCACGCTGTCGCCGTCCGCCGTCCCGAACCTCTCGTTGCAGTTGCCGCTCTCGCCGCACGTCCGCGAACGCCTGGCCGCGCAACTCGAGCTGCCGGTCTGACGCCCTAACCCCTCGTTCCCGCGTTTCCCTCGCATCGTGCCTGAACGGCGCGAGGGATCGTCTTTGCCATTGAAAAGGACACCTCATGATCCCGATCCAAGCGGGCCGCACCGTCCGATGCCCCGCCAGCCCGGCGATTGTCCGCCGCCCCGCGCACTGCGTACGGGTCGACTGCCCGGAGGCACGCACATGAACCGCTACGCCACCGAACCCGCGCCGCATGACGCCGCGCTGCGCGCCGCCATCGCGGCGGCCGCCGACACGCTGAGCTTCGACGCGCCGCCGGACAGCCCCGAGCGGCAACGCACGCTCGGCCGCTTCGTGTCGGCGCTCGCCGATCGCCTCGCGCTCGGTTTCCCGCAATCCGCCGCTGCGCTGCGCGCGCTCGCCGGGTCGCCGGCCACGCCGCCCGCACCACCGCAACCCGAACGGCAGCAATGACCCAGATGGCCTCGATCGACGAACTGAAACGACACATCGACCTGCATGACCTCGCCGGCCGTCTCGGACTGAAACGCGGCCGCGGCGGCGACCGCGCGCTCTATCACTCGCCGCAGCACGCGGACCGGAGCCCGTCGCTGTCGATCTATGCGAATCATCCGAAGTACGGCACCGGCTGGCGCGATCACAGCGCCGACGCCGGCGGCTCGTGCATCGACCTCGTGATCCACGCCCGCGGCGGCACGGTTGCCGACGCCGTCCGCTATCTCCACGACGCGTACGGCCTCCCGTCCGAGCGCCCGGCGCCAGCCGAGCGCCGCGAGAAATCCACCGTCGAATACATCGCCGACCGCTGTACGGCCGAGCGCGATCGCGTGCGCGACTACCTCGGCGGGCGCGGCATTTCCGCCGCGGCGCTCGACGTTGCGTTCGCGGCGCGCACACTCGGCTTCAATACGTGGACGAGCCCGAAGATCGCCGCCGGCGACGTCGGCCACGGCGGCCCCGCCGCCGCGTTCGTGGTGCGCGCGCCGGGCGATGCGCGCGTCGTCGCGGTCGACATGCGCTACGTCGACCCCGCGCTCAACGGCGGCGTCAAGACGCAGACCCAGGGCGACAAGGCCGGCTACGCCTGGACCGCCGACGCGCGCCGGCTCGACCGCGCAAAACGCGTGGTCATCGTCGAAAGCGCGATCAACGCGCTGTCGATCGACACGTGCGCCCTCCCCGGCACGGCCGCGCTTGCACTGCGCGGCCTCGCGAACGTCGAGCGCATCGACTTCGCGTTCCTGCGCGGCAAGCAGGTCACGATCTGCCTGGACAACGACGAGCCGTTCGCGGAAGGCCACCCGCGCGCCGGGCAGCGCCCCGGCCCCGAGGCCGCGTGGGCACTCCACGAACGGCTGACCGCGCTCGACATCAGCGCCGTGCTGGTCGACCAGTCGGACTGGCTCGCGGATCTGGCGGACGGCGACGCCACGCGCACACCGATCAACGACGTGAACGACTACCTGCAGTTACGCGGCCCGGCAGACCTGGCGCGTGCGCTCGACCAGCTCGAACCGTGGCTCGTCGCCGGCCTGCCGGGCGACGCATCGCGACGCGGCCGGCCGCGCATCTTCCTGCCGGCGCACGATTTCGCGCAGTACTGGCGGTTCCGCGTCCGGCCCGACTTCACGAACTACATCACCAAGATGGATCGCAACGAGGAATCCGGCGTCGACACGCCCGTGATGACCGACCTGTGCGGCTTCCGCATCGCCGGCATCAGCCGCGTGGCCGTCGCGAGCGCGACGTCGACGATGACGGGCGACGCCGACCAGGCGCCCACCGTCTACTTCGCCGTGTCGGTGCAGGCGCCGCGGCACGGTGCGCAGTTGATCCGCCGCGTGATGCTCGACGACCAGCTGCACAACGTCGACCAGTGGAGCAAGTTCGGCCCGATCTGGGCGCCGGCGCCGTTCAAGCGGATGGTGAACATCCTCGAGCGCGGCGCCGACCTCGGCGCGCGCCGCGCCGCGAACTTCGTCGGCCTCGCGTGGCGCGACGGGCGGCTGATCGTCAACGAAGGTCCCGACTGCTACTTCACCGAAGCGGACAAGCAGTGCCCGTATCACAACCTGACGTTCCCGGGCGGCCCGGTGAGCGACGCGCGCCGCGTGATCGCCGCCTACCAGACGACGTTCCGCCAGAACGCCGCGACGATCCCGCTCGTGTGGGCACTCGGCGGCCACCTGAAGGCACTGCTCGGCTTCTGGCCGCATCTGACGATCCAGGCGAACAAGGGCGCGGGCAAGTCGACGCTCATCAAGCGACTCGAACGCTCGCTCGCGTTCACGATGTTCTCGGGGCAGTCGCTGCAGACCGAATTCCGGCTGCTGACCAGCATCAGTCACACGAGCCACCCGGTTGGCTGGGAAGAACTGTCGGCGCGGCGGCAGGACGTGATCGACAAGGCGGTCGGGCTGCTGCAGGAGAACTACCAGTACACGGTGACGCGGCGCGGCACCGACATGACCGAATACCTGCTGTGCGCGCCGGTGATGCTCGCCGGCGAGGACGTGCCCGTGCGCAGCCTGCTCGGCAAGCTCGTGCGCACGACGCTGACCGGCAAGCGCGGGCCGCTTCTCCCCGACGACCTGCCGCGCTTCCCGGTCCGGCAATGGCTCGAGTTCCTGACCGGGCTTGACCGGCGCACCGCGCTCGACCAGTACGCGACGCTGCGCGACAAGGCGCTCGCCGGCTGCCGCGCGAGCGGCGAGGACGACGGCGCGCGGCGCATGGCCGGCAACTACGCGGCCATCGGGCTCGCCTGGCGCTACCTGTGCGAATTCGCGGGCATGGACCCGAGCGAAGGCGATTTCCCGCGCGACCTGATCGCCGAGATGAACGGCCACGTCGCCGAAACGAGCGCCGACCGCGAGCCGTGGGTCTGGATCATGGAAACGGTGCTGTCGGAAATCGACGGCGGCAACTACAAGCATCCGTACACGTTCGACACCGTCGACGGCGAATTCTGCCTGCTGCTGCGCACCGGGCACGTGATGGATCACCTCGCGCACACGAGCGCGCTGCGCGACAAGTGGAACGGCCTGCCGGTGAAGTCCGATCGCGTGTTCAAGGCGCAGCTCAAGCACGCCGGCGTCGTGGTCGGCGAGAAGGAGGTCGAGCGCCGCATCTACATGCGCCGCGTGCCGTACCTGACGCCGGTGTCGCTCGAGCGTCTGGCCGCCTTCGGCCTGCACGTGTCGGTGCGCGAGGACCTGGCGACCGACGCGCTGCACGGAGGCCGCGCATGAGCCGCGCCCTGTCAGGCCAGTCACCGCGCGGCGGCGGCCGTCGGGAGCCGGCAGGCAGCGTACGCGAGTCGTGGTTATCGCGGGTGACGGCTCGCAAGTCCTTGATTCCTGAAGAAACTGCCGACCTGCGTCACGCCGGGTTCGCCACGTGTCATGTCGCTTTTGCCACGAGTCCGGTTGGCGCGGCGGCTGCAGTCCCTGCTTCTTTCTCTCTCTTCAACTCATTGAAGAAAAAGAAGAAAGAGAGCCGGGAAGCCGCTGCGGGCAGCCGCCATCGCGCACCACGAGTCAGGGGCGCACCGCCATCGGTCGCACACGACGCAGCAGTTTCGCGCCATGGGTTCTGCGCGGCCGCCACGCGTGAATGATGGCAACCGATGGCAAACAAAACTCTTGAACATCAACGTGTTATGCACCCTTCACACGCGATCCACCACTCCACGAGTTGCGCTGCGTGCCCGCCCGGCGTGCGCCATGGCGGCGACACGACCACGGCAACCGTCGACCTGGCCGGCGCCGCGGCCCTGCTCGGCGCGCATCCCGAAACGGTGCGCCTGAAGGCGCGCGCCGGTGCGCTGCCCGGCCGCAAGGTCGGCAAGCGCTGGATCTTTTCCCTCGCCGCCCTGCAGCGCTACCTCGCCGGCGAATGGTTTCCGCCCGTCGCCCAGAACGATCAGCCAGAGGAAAACCACCCATGTCGCTCTACAAACGCAAAACCAGCCCGAACTGGCAATACAAGCTGTACCCCCCTGGCGGCGGAACGCCGATACAGGGAAGCACTGGCACCCGCGACAAAGCGCAGGCCCAGGAATTCCACGACCGGCTGAAGGTCGACCTGTGGAATCAGGCGCGGCTCGGCACGAAGCCGCGCCATTCGTGGAACGACGCGGTCGTGCGCTACGTCGGCGAACGCGCGAGCCTCGCCAGCCTGGAAACGTCGAAGATTCACCTGCGCTGGCTCGACCGGCACCTGTCCGGCGTCGCGCTCGCCGATATCGACCGGAACCGCGTCGACGCGATCGCGCAGGCCAAGCGCCAGGAGCCGCGGATGGTGCGCACGCGGCACGGCATCGTCGAGACTGACCGCGCCGTGAGCGACGGCACCGTGCGCCGCGTGATCGGCGTGCTGAAGTCCGTGTTGAATGCGGCTGTCGAATGGGAATGGCTGGAGCGCGCGCCGGTCACGAAACGCGCGAAGATCGTCTCGAAACGCATCCGCTGGCTGACACCGGCAGAAGCGGAGCGGCTGCTCGCCGAACTGCCCGCGCACCTCGCCGACATGGCGCGCTTCAGTCTCGAGACCGGCCTGCGCCGCTCCAACGTGACGGGGCTGCGGTGGTCGCAAGTCGACCTTGCGCGGCGCGTCGCGTGGATCCACCCGGACCAGGCGAAGGCGCGCAAGGCCATCACGGTGCCGCTTTCGGATACCGCGATCGCCGTGCTGCGCCGCCAGCGCGCGAACCCGCGCGCGCCGGAATGCGCGGACAGCGTGTTCACCTATCGCGGCAGGCCGGTCTACCAGACGGCAACGGCCGCCTGGGCCAAGGCGCTGCAGCGTGCCGGCCTGAGCGACTTCCGCTGGCACGACCTGCGTCACACCTGGGCGAGCTGGCACGTGCAGCGCGGCACGCCGTTGCAGGTACTCAAGGAGCTGGGCGGATGGGAGACGATGGAAATGGTGCAGCGGTACGCGCACCTGTCGGCCGACCACCTCGCGCAGTGGGTCACGCCGCTGACGGCCGAGCCCGTGCCGGTGCCGGCTGCAATTCAGCTGCAACGAGACAGTGCGACGAAAGGAGAAAACCGCTGAGAGCCTGACTAGGCTTGGCGCGCCCGGCTGGGATCGAACCAGCAACCCCTGCCTTCGGAGGGCAGTACTCTATCCATTGAGCTACGGGCGCCTGTGACAGTGAAGCGACCCCAATATACAGGCCGCCCACGATTGGCAAGACGGCAAGGATACCCGGTTTCCCATGACGCGTCCACCTTGCCCGACGAATCCCCGCCGGGCCGCGCTGCGTGCGGGTAAACACGCGCCATTGCACCGCTCGCCGTGATGTAAACGTTCCGTCTATAATCGACCGGGCTTCATTGGACTGCCATTTGCCGTTGCACCGCGCTCACAATTCCTATTCATGGAGACGAGGCAAGCATGAGCGAAGCACCCCACGAATCTCCCGTCAAAACTCCCGGGCAGCTGATTGCCGTCATCATCGCGTCGTTCGCGATTCCGATCATCCTGATCGTCCTGTTCGCCAACTATGCGAACCATGCGTTCCGTTACGGCGCCGGCACAGACGCACTATCCGACGAACAGGTCGCCGCGCGTGTCGCCCCGCTCGCCAAGGTCGACGTGAAGGACGCCAACGCGCCCCGCACGTACAAGACCGGCGAGGAAGTCTACAAGGCCGTCTGCGTGACCTGCCACGGCACGGGCGCCGCCGGCGCGCCGAAGTTCGGCAACAAGGACGACTGGGCGCCGCGCATCTCGCAAGGCTTCGACACGCTGCTGAAGACGGCCCTCGCCGGCAAGGGCGCGATGCCGCCGCGCGGCGGCACGAGCCCCGACGACGTCAGCGACTATGAAATCGCCCGTGCGATCGTCTACATGGCGAACAACGACGGCGCGAACTTCCCCGAACCCGCCGCGCCGGCCGCCAATGCGGCACCGGCCGCCAGCGGTGCCGCAGCGGCATCGGGCGCAGCCGACGCCGCCAGCGCGCAAGTCGCCGCGGCACAGGCTGCTATCGCCGCGATCCCGAAGGCCGGTGAAGCGCCCGCAGCCGCGGCCGCCCCGGCCGGCGCCGACGCCGGCAAGGCCCTGTACACATCGACCTGTCAGGCCTGCCACGCGGCAGGCGTGCTCGGCGCGCCGAAGTTCGGCAGCAAGGAAGACTGGGCGCCGCGCCTGAAGGAATCGATGGATACGGTCTACAACTACGCGCTGCACGGCAAGGGCGCAATGCCGCCGAAGGGCGGGTCGTCCGCGTCGGACGCCGACGTGAAGGCGGCCGTCGACTACATGGTCAACGCGTCGAAGTAACACCGGCCTCGCCGCCCAGTAAAAAACCCCCGCGACGCACACGCATCGCGGGGGTTTTGTTTGGCTGGCGGACCACCGGATCGCCGGAACGCCGTGCGCCCAAGCGGCGCCACCACATCACTTCTGCAGCAACGCCTTCAGGCTCGCGAGCCGGTCCTTCGGCGACATCGGCGCCTCCTCCGGCGTGGGCGGCGGCGCGTCGTCGAGCCCCATCTCCGGGATGAAGCGTGACGGTTCGCACACGACCGTCTCGCGCGCCCGCTTGCGCTTCTTGCACCAGTTCAGGTGCAGGCTGCGCTGCGCACGCGTGATCGCGACGTACATCAGCCGGCGCTCCTCCTCGATCCGCTCGTTGTCGATCGGGCCGTCGTCCTCGGAGCCGCCGCGGTGCGGCATGATGCCTTCCTCGACGCCGACCAGGAACACGTGCGGATACTCGAGCCCCTTCGACGCATGGACGGTCGACAGCCGCACGGCGTCCGGGTCTTCGTCCTTGCCCTCGAGCATCGACATCAGCGCGACCGTCTGGATCAGGCCGAGCAGGTTCTTGCCCGTATCGGCGAGCCCGTCCGCGTTGTGGAAACCTTCCGCCTCGCCGTCGACGGCCGCCGTCTCGGGCTTGGTGCCCTTGCGCTTCAGCCATTCGAGGAATTCGAGCACGTTCTGCCACTTCGACTGCGCCTGCCGCTCGTCGAACGCGTCGTACAGGTACGCCTCGTAGTGGATCGCTTCCATCATGTCATCGAGCACGGCGGTCGCAGGATCCTTGTCCGCGCGCTCGGTCAGGCGCTGGATGAAATCGCAGAACATCCGCAGCGGCTCGACCTGCCGCGCGGACAGCCGCGCCTCGATCCCGCCCATGTACACGGCCTCGAACAGCGACACCTTCGCCTGGCCCGCGAACGAGCCGAGCGCTTCGAGCGTCGTGTTGCCGATCCCGCGGCGCGGCGTCGTGACCGCGCGGATGAACGCGGGATCGTCGTCGGCGTTCGCGATCAACCGCAGGTACGCGCACAGATCCTTGATCTCGGCCTTGTCGAAGAACGACTGGCCGCCCGACAGCACGTACGGGATCCGCTCGCGCCGCAGCACCTGCTCGAAGATCCGCGCCTGGAAGTTGCCGCGGTACAGGATCGCGTAGTCGCGGAACTGCGCGCGCCGCTCGAACTTGTGCGCGGACAGCCGGAACACGACCGATTCGGCTTCATGCTCCTCGTCGTTGCACGGCGTGACGGTGATCGAATCGCCCATCCCGTGCTCGGACCACAGCTTCTTCTCGAACAGTTTCGGGTTGTTCGCGATCACGTTGTTTGCGGCGGTGAGGATGCGCACCGTCGACCGGTAGTTCTGCTCGAGCTTGACCAGATGCAGCTTCGGGAAATCCTTGCCGAGCTGCGCGAGATTCTCGAGCGTCGCGCCGCGCCAGCCGTAGATCGCCTGGTCGTCGTCGCCCACCGCGGTGAACGCGGCGCGCGGGCCCGCGAGCAGCTTCAGCAGCTCGTACTGGCACGCGTTGGTGTCCTGGTACTCGTCGATCAGCAGGTAGCGCAGCTTGTTCTGCCAGCGGTCGCGCACCTGCTCGTTCTTCGCGAACAGCTCGGCGGGCAGGCGGATCAGGTCGTCGAAGTCGACCGCCTGGTACGCATGCAGCGTCGCGACGTAGTTGCGGTAGACCAGCGCGGCCTGGTGCTCGTCCTCGTTGGCCGCGATCGTCATCGCCTCCTCGGGCATGATCAGGCCGTTCTTCCACAGCGAAATGGTGCTCTGGATCTTGCGGATCAGGCCCTTGTCGGTCGTGCCGATCTGCTCCTGGATCATCCCGAAGCAGTCGTCCGAATCCATGATCGAGAACTGGGGCTTCAGGCCAACGTGCTCGGCCTCCTGGCGCAGGATCTGCACACCGAGCGAGTGGAACGTGCAGACGGTGAGCTGGTTGACGGGCACCTTGCGGCCTTCCTTGCCGGGCGTGGTGAGCGTCTTGCCCTCGAGCAGCTTCGACACGCGCTCGCGCATTTCGGCGGCCGCCTTGTTCGTGAACGTGACGGCGGCGATGTGGCGCGGCTCGAAGCCTTTCGCCTCGATCAGGTGCGCGATCTTCTGCGTGATCACTCGGGTCTTGCCGCTGCCCGCGCCGGCGAGCACGAGACAGGGGCCGTCGAGGTAGCGCACCGCTTCGTTCTGGGCGGGATTGAGGCCTGCGGACATGGTGACGGATGGTGTTGCGGTTGACGGCGGAACGCCGGGAGGATGCCGTGCGCGGCAGGCTGGCGAAGCAGGCGGACACGCGGGCAGGACGGGCATGTTAACACGTCGGCGGCGTGCTTTTCCGGAGCGCCGCCGGGCGGGGCTGCGCGGGCCGACCGGCCGGCCGCCCCCTGTCCGTCCGGCCAATCCGGCCCCGTTCGCGCACCGATCGGCCACAATATGTCCACTCCGGCGCCGCCCCGCGCCGGGCCGTTTGCCTCACCTGAACCGCCACCGGATCGACATCATGGGATACCCGTTCGCCACCGCCACCCTTGGCCCGCTGCTGTTCGCGCAGGGGCGCTACGTGCGCCGCGTCACGCCGCGGCTGCCCGAGGCTGCCGGCCCGCGCGACGGCGTGGCGGGCGACGGCCCGCCGCTGCGCGTGCTGGTGGTCGGCGATTCGGCCGCCGCGGGCGTCGGCGTCGCGACGCAGCGCGACGCACTGTCCGGGCAACTGGCGAACGCGCTCGCGGCCACCCACCGCGTGAGCTGGACGCTGCTCGCGCGCACCGGCCTGACCACGCGGGAGCGGGTCGACTGGCTCGCCGCCGAGCCGGCCGAGCCGTTCGACGTGGCCGTCACGTCGCTCGGCGTCAACGACGTGACGGGCGGCGTGCCGCCGGCCCGCTGGCAGGCGCAGCAGGCCGAGCTCGTCCGGCTGCTCGCCGCACGCTTCCGGGTCGGGCACGCGATCCTGTCGGCGGTGCCGCCGATGGAGCGCTTTCCAGCGCTGCCGCAGCCGCTCGCGTGGTATCTCGGGCTGCGCGCGAAGCGACTCAACACGGCGCTCGCCGGTTGGGCCGCCACGCAGCCGCGCTGCACGTTCCTGCGCGTCGAGCTGCCGCTCGAGCGCCACCTGATGGCCACCGACGGCTTCCACCCCGGCGCAACCGCCTGCGCCGTGTGGGCCTCGCAGGTCGCCGCCGCCGTGCTGCAGCGGGCAACCGCATGACGCCGGGCGGCGCCCCTGCGGCAGCCGTTCATCGCACGGGCAGGCTGGCAACCCCGCGCGCACGACATGCGGGCCCGCGCAAAATGCCGGCTTTCCTTGCGCAAGCGCCGCATCGCACCGCGCGTTTCGCCCAAACGCGCCAGTGCAAGCGGCGGCGCCATGCCAAAATAGCCGGTCGTCTTCGCGCCGTCTCGGCGCACCATCCTTTAGTTTCCTTCGCAGCCAGGGATTGCCATGTCGTCATTGCTCAGGATTGGTTTGATGGGTTTCGGTTTCGCCGGCGCGACGTTCCATGCGCCCGTGATCGCCACGAGCGGCCGTACTGAAGTCACCGCGATCGCGACGGGTCAGCCCGATCGCGCGCAGGCTGCGTATCCGGGCGCGCGCGTCGTCCCCGATCTCGACACGCTGCTCGGCCTCGACGACATCGAGTGCGTGGTGATCGCCACGCCGAACGACACGCACTTCGCGCTCGCGCGCCAGGTGCTCGAAGCCGGCCGCCACGTGGTCGTCGACAAGCCCGTCACGCTCACCGCCGACGAGGCGCTCGCGCTCGCGCGGCTCGCGAACGCGCGCAGCCGGCTGTTCGCGCCGTTCCACAACCGCCGCTGGGACGGCGATTTCCTCACCGTGCGCCGCGTCGTCGAATCCGGCGAGCTTGGCCGGCTGACGTATTTCGCGTCGCACTTCGACCGCTTCCGCCCGACGCCGCGCACGCGCTGGCGCGAGGAGCCCGCCCGCGGCGGCGGCCTGCTGCTCGACCTCGGCCCGCACCTGATCGACCAGGCGCTCGCGCTGTTCGGCCTGCCGGAAACGGTCGGCGCGACCGTCAAGACGCGCCGCGACAACGGCACCGCACCCGATTTCGTGCACCTTCAACTCGGCTATCCGGACAAGGACGTCGCGCTGCATGCGAGCGCGCTGTCGGCGATCGAACCCGCTCGCTTCACGCTGCACGGCACGCGCGGCAGCTACCAGAAGTTCGGGCTCGACACGCAGGAAGACCAGCTCAAGGCCGGCCTCACTGCGGACGACGTCGAATTCGGCGGCGGCAACCCGCCCGGCCTGCTGCGCGTGCTCGACGGCGACGTCGAGGTCGAGCGCCCGGTGCCGACGCTCGACGGCCAGTACGCGGACTTCTACCGCGCGCTCGCCGCATCCATCCGCGACGGCGCGCCGTTCCCCGTCACCCCGCAGGACGCCGTCGACGTGATGACGATCATCGAGCTCGCCGCGCAGAGCGAGCATGACGGCCGCCGGCTGCCGTTCGTGCGCCGCACGATCTGACACCGCGCGCCGGCCGGTGGCGGCCGGCCGGCGCACGCGCATTTGGATCAGCCGGAACATTCGGTTACAAATGCCGGGGGAACGAAAGTCAGCGTCCGACCGGTCTGACGCGTTTCTCAAAAAAGTCGATCCGACACCAATCCGTCAGGAGAATGTTGATGCAACGGTTGATTCGCGCGGCAGCGTGCTGCGTCCTGGTTTCCTCGCTTGCGGCCTGTATCGTGCAGCCGCAGCAGCCGGTCCGCCCGGCCCCCCCGCCGCGACCGAATCCGCAGGTCGTCGCGAACGAGCGGATGCAGCAGATCCAGGGCCGGATCGAGAACCTGCACCGCCGAATCGATGCGCGTGTGAACGGCGGCTACTACCCGCCGCCGTACGGCGCACAGCTTCACCACCGCCTCGACGTGATCCGCCAGGAATCGAACGACATGTCCGCGCAGCACAGCGGCGGCCTGTCCGGCGACGAGCAGCGCGTGCTGAACCAGGAACTCGACACGGCCGCGCGCGCGATCGGCGAGTAACGCGCCGGCGCCTGCCGGAGCGGAAAAAGCGGCGGCACCGGCTGCCGCCGCTTGTCGCGAAGCGACATTCTTTTGCTCAAATTGACAAGGCCCACCCGCTCGCGTACAGTCGCCCGCACGCGTCGGGAGAGCGTGCCACCGCGCTGTTTCAGCACCGGTTGCACCGCCGAAGGGGCACACCCGCAAACTCTCAGGCAAAAGGACCGACCGCGTCGGGGAATCCCGTCCACGCATTGCGTGGGCCCACTCTCCCCGCACTCTGGAGAGCGGCAGTAGCCCGCAGCGCATCAGCTGCGCGGGCAAGCTGCCCACCGAAGGGGCGCGCGTTCGCCAGGCTTTGCCGGCAGCGCAATCTCTCAGGTATCGAGGACAGAGGGGCATGTACCGGATCACTCGCAGGCCGTCGGCCGCAGTGGTCGGCACATGGCCGTTCTGATCCGCGCGCAAGCGCCTTGCCTGAGGCCTCGATGACTGCACTGAATCACACCCCGCTCAACGCCGCGCACCGCGCGCTCAATGCCCGCATGGTCGACTTCGGCGGCTGGGACATGCCCGTCAACTACGGCTCGCAGATCGAAGAACACGAAGCCGTGCGCACCGACGCCGGCATGTTCGACGTGTCGCACATGTGCGTCGTCGATTTCACCGGCAGCCGCGTGCGCGCGTTCTTCGAGCATGCGATCGCGAACAACGTCGGCAAGCTCAAGACGCCCGGCAAGGCACTCTACTCGTGCCTGCTCAATCCGCAGGGCGGCGTCATCGACGACCTGATCGTCTACTACTTCACCGAAGAATTCTTCCGCGTCGTCGTCAACGCCGGTACGGCCGAGAAAGACATCGCGTGGTTCAACCAGCTGAACGAGCAAGGCGGCTTCGGCGTCACCATCACGCCGCGCCGCGATTTCGCGATCGTCGCCGTACAGGGCCCCAACGCCCGCGAAAAGGCCTGGTCGACCGTGCCCGCCGCGCGTGCCGCGACGAGCGAGCTGAAGCCGTTCAACGCCGCACAGGTCGCCGGCACGCCGTTCGGCGATCTCACCGTCGCGCGCACCGGCTACACCGGTGAAGACGGCTTCGAAGTGATCGTCCCGGCCGTGCACGTCGAAGCGCTGTGGAACGCGCTGCAGCAAAACGGCGTGCGCCCGTGCGGGCTCGGCGCGCGCGACACGCTGCGCCTCGAGGCCGGCATGAACCTGTACGGCCAGGACATGGACGACACCGTCTCGCCGCTCGACGCGGGCCTCGCGTGGACGGTCGACCTCACCGCGCCGCGCGACTTCGTCGGCCGCGCCGCACTGGAAGCCAACGGCACCCGCGCCGCGTTCGTCGGCCTGATCCTGCAGAAGGAAAACGGCAAGGCGGGCGGCGTGCTGCGCGCGCACCAGAAGGTCGTCACGCCGCACGGCGAAGGCGAGATCACGAGCGGCACGTTCTCGCCGTCGATGCAGGAATCGATCGCGTTCGCGCGCGTGCCGGCGGCCGTCCAGATCGGCGACCTGGTGCAGGTGCAAATTCGAGACAAGAATCTTCCCGCGCGCGTGGTAAAACTGCCGTTCGTGCGCAACGGCAAGGTCCTCGCTGCGTAACGGCCGGGAGGCCCGCCTCCCGGGAAGCCGGGAGATGGCGCCCGGCGCAACACCACACCCGGCGCGCCCCGGCGGCGCGCCAGCAAAACGAACAAACCCTTTTATCAGGAGCATCCGATGAGCAACGTCCCGGCCGAGCTGAAATACACCGACGAACACGAGTGGATCCGCACCGAGGCAGACGGCACGCTGACGATCGGCATCACCGATCACGCGCAGAACACGCTTGGCGACATCGTGTTCCTCGAGCTGCCGAAAGTCGGCACGCAGGTCAAGGCAGGCGACGCGATCGGCGTCGTCGAATCCGTGAAAGCCGCATCGGACATCTACTCGCCCGTGACCGGCGAAGTGGTCGCGATCAACACCGACGTGGTCGACACGCCGGAAGACGTGAATGGCGATGCGTATGACGCATGGCTGTTCAAGATCAAGCTCGCGGCCGGCGCATCGACCGACAGCCTGCTCGACGCTGCCGCCTACAGCAAGCTGATCGACTAACCCTCCCTGAATCGCTCGGGGCCGGTCAGCCGCCCTGCCCCGCGCGGAACCCGGGCCGGCGTCAACGCGCCGCCCCGGGTCGACCGCAAAGCATGGGGCCCGAGTCAGCGCTGCAGCGCTCGCCTGGGCCGACCAAGGAACGCCATGAAGCTCGAACACCCGGACCGCCTGATGAACCGCACGCCCCTCTCGCTCGCCGCGCTCGAAACGCACGATGCGTTCGCCGAACGCCACATCGGCCCCGACGCCGCCAGCCAGCAGGCCATGCTCGACACGCTCGGCTTCACGTCGCGCGCCGCCCTGATCGAGGCCGTGATCCCGGCCTCGATCCGCCGCGCCGAAACGCTGCCGCTCGGCCCGTTCGCGCAGCCGAAGAGCGAGGCCGAAGCCCTCGCCGCGCTGCGGGTTCTCGCGGACAAGAACCAGGTGTTCCGCTCGTATATCGGTCAGGGTTACCACGACACGCACACGCCGGCCGTCATCCTGCGCAACGTGCTCGAAAACCCGGCGTGGTACACGGCCTACACGCCGTACCAGCCCGAAATTTCCCAGGGCCGCCTCGAGGCACTCCTGAACTTCCAGCAGATGGTGGCCGATCTGACGGGCCTCGCGATCTCGAACGCATCGCTGCTCGATGAAGCCACCGCCGCCGCCGAAGCGATGACGCTGCTGCAGCGCACCGGCAAGCCGGCGTCGAACGTGTTCTACGTCGCCGACGACGTGCTGCCGCAAACGCTCGAAGTGATCCGCACGCGCGCGCTGCCGGTCGGCATCGAGGTCAAGACGGGCCCGGCCGCCGACGCTGCGCAATCGAATGCGTTCGGCGTGCTGCTGCAGTACCCGGGCGTGAACGGCGACGTGCGCGACTACCGCGCGCTCACCGAAGCGATCCACGCGGCCGGCGGCCACGTGGTCGTCGCGGCCGACCTGCTCGCGCTGACCGTGCTCACGCCGCCCGGCGACTGGGGCGCGGACGTCGCGATCGGCAACACGCAGCGCTTCGGCGTGCCGATGGGCTTCGGCGGCCCGCACGCCGCGTATCTCGCGGTGCGTGACGAATTCAAGCGCCAGATGCCGGGCCGCCTCGTCGGCGTGACGGTCGACGCGCAAGGCAAGCCCGCGCTGCGCCTCGCGCTGCAGACGCGCGAACAGCACATCCGCCGCGAGAAGGCGACGTCGAACGTGTGTACCGCGCAGGCGCTGCTCGCGATCATGGCCAGCATGTACGCGGTCTACCACGGCCCGCACGGCCTGAAGACGATCGCGCTGCGCGTGAACCGCATCGCGGCACTGCTCGCCGCCGGCGTGAAACAGCTCGGCTTCGCAACCGTGAACGACACGTTCTTCGACACGCTGACGATCGACACCGGCGCGCGCACCGCGCAGGTTCACGAATTCGCGAAGGCGAAGCGCATCAACCTGCGCCGCGTGAGCGACACGCAAGTCGGCGTATCGGTCGACGAAACGACGACGCGCGACGACCTCGCCGATCTCCTCGCCGTGTTCGCGCAAGCCGCGGGCGGCACCGCACCGGCCGTCGACGCGCTGGACGCGGGCCTCGCCGGCGTCGCCGCGCTGCCGGCCGGCCTCGAGCGCACGAGCGCGTACCTGACGCACCACGTGTTCAACCGCCACCATTCCGAAACCGAAATGCTGCGCTACCTGCGCAGCCTGTCGGACAAGGATCTCGCGCTCGACCGCTCGATGATCCCGCTCGGCTCGTGCACGATGAAGCTGAACGCGACGTCGGAAATGCTGCCCGTCACGTGGCCCGAATTCGGCGGCATCCACCCGTTCGCACCAGCCGACCAGACCGTCGGCTACCGCGAGATGATCGACCAGCTCGAGCAGATGCTCGTCGCGGCCACCGGCTACGCGGCCGTGTCGCTGCAGCCGAACGCGGGCTCGCAGGGCGAGTACGCGGGCCTGCTGATCATCCACGCTTACCACGCATCGCGCGGCGAAGCCCATCGCGACGTGTGCCTGATCCCGGCGTCCGCGCACGGCACGAACCCGGCATCCGCGCACATGGCCGGCATGAAGGTCGTGGTCGTCGCATGCGACGCGCAGGGCAACGTCGACATCGCCGACCTGAAGGCAAAGGCCGACGAGCACGCGAAGGACCTCGCGGCGATCATGATCACGTATCCGTCGACGCACGGCGTGTTCGAGCAGAACGTCCGCGAGATCTGCGAGATCGTCCATGCGCACGGCGGCCAGGTGTACGTCGACGGCGCGAACATGAACGCGATGGTCGGCCTGACCGCGCCGGGCCAGTTCGGCGGCGACGTGTCGCACCTGAACCTGCACAAGACCTTCTGCATCCCGCACGGCGGTGGCGGCCCGGGCGTCGGCCCGGTCGCGGTCGGCGCGCACCTCGCGAAATTCCTGCCGAACCAGCGTTCGACCGGCTACACGCGTGAAGAAGACGGCATCGGCGCGGTATCGGCCGCGCCGTACGGCTCGGCGTCGATCCTGCCGATCTCGTGGATGTACATCGCGATGATGGGCGCGAAGAACCTGACCGCCGCGACGGAAACCGCGATCCTCAACGCGAACTACATCGCGAAGCGCCTCGCGCCGCACTACCCGGTGCTGTATTCGGGCCCGGGCGGGCTGGTTGCGCACGAGTGCATTCTCGACCTGCGTCCGATCAAGGAATCGAGCGGCATCAGCGTCGACGACGTCGCGAAGCGCCTGATGGACTACGGCTTCCATGCGCCGACGATGAGCTTCCCGGTGCCGGGCACGCTGATGGTCGAGCCGACCGAATCGGAATCGCAGGAAGAACTCGACCGCTTCATCGCCGCGATGATCGCGATCCGCGACGAAATCCGTGCAGTCGAGGAAGGCCGCGCCGACCGCGAGGACAACCCGCTGCGTCACGCACCGCACACGGCAGCCGTCGTCACCGCGAACGAATGGCCGCACGCGTACTCGCGCGAGCAGGCTGCGTACCCGGTCGCATCGCTCGGCACGAACAAGTACTGGCCGCCGGTCGGCCGCGCGGACAACGTCTACGGCGACCGCAACCTGTTCTGCTCGTGCGTGCCGATGTCGGAATACGCATAACGCGCGCCAGGCCAGGAACCGTCCGATGGTGAACGCACCGCACGCAACCCGGGGTTGCGTGCGGTTTTTTTGTTCGCCGCTCGAACCGGTTCACGTTCGTCCGCCAATCCGGCTAACATCACACGCGATCCAGCCAATGAAGGAGTTCCGCATGGTGCGTCCGATGTTTCCGGGCCATGGTGCAATGCAAAGGCGGCCGCGCGCGCGCCGCGTCGTGCCGATGCTCGTCGCGTCACTGTCGTTTGCCGTCGCCGGTCTCGGCGCGTCCGGCAGCGCGCGCGCGGCGATGAATTTCTGCGCGGCGCCGGCGCTGCAGGCGAGCGAGACGACACAGGCCGAGCCGGGCATCCAGGCGCTGATCCGCAGCGTCGACGCGCGCATCGGCGAGCAGCCGAAGGCGATGGCGCGCGTGCACACCGAGGGCACGCTGCCGCACGAAGGCATCTACGACCAGAGTGCCGCCGCGCTGAAGGATCTCGACCTGATGCGCGATGCCGCGCTCGCGTGGCGCGTGACGAACGCGCCGCGCTACCTGCAGCTCGTCGACCGCTTCCTGTCCGCGTGGGTCGCGACCTACCAGCCGAGCTTCAACCCGATCGACGAGACGCGTTTCGAAAGCCTGATCGTCGCGTACGACATGACCGCGAGCGCGCTGCCGGTGAAGACCCGCAATGCGACGGCCGCGTTCATCGCGAAGCTCGGCGCCGGCTATGTCGCGCAGATCGACGCGCAGAAGCGCCCGCTCACCGGTACCTGGCGCAACAACTGGCAGAGCCACCGAATCAAGCTGATCGCGCTGTCCGCGTTCACGCTCGGCGACCGCAAGATGATGAACGCCGCGCAGCGGCTGTTCGTCGAGCATCTCGCCGACAACATCGGCCCGGACGGCAAGACCTGGGACTTCGAGGAACGCGATGCGCTGCACTACGCGGTCTATGACCTGCAGCCGCTGGTGACGGCCGCGCTCGCCGCGCGCCGCTTCAACCGCAACTGGCTGCGCGAACGGGGCGCGAACGGCGCGACGCTCGCGGCCGCGCTCGACTGGCTCGTGCCGTACGCGCTCGGCGAGAAAACGCACGAGGAATTCGTGAATTCGCCGGTGCCGTTCGACGCGAAGCGCCGCGAGGCCGGCCTGCCGGGCTACACGGGGCAGTGGGACCCGAAAAACGCCACCGAACTCTTTCATCTGGCCGCGCGGCTCGACGGGCGCTATGCCCGCGTCGCGCAGCAGCTTTCCCCAACGCCGCCCGCATGGCTCGCCGCGTGCCTGCCATTGCAGGCGCGCTAGCATTATTCTTATAGCAAGGCAGGAATCAACATGGCAGTCAGCGTCTTTGACCTCTTCAAGATCGGCATCGGTCCGTCCAGCTCGCATACGGTCGGGCCGATGCGCGCGGCGCTGATGTTCGTCCAGGGCCTCGAGCGCGACGGGCAGCTCGATGCAACGGCCCACGTGAAGGTCGAGCTGTACGGCTCGCTCGGCGCGACCGGCAAGGGCCACGGCACCGACCGCGGCGTGATGCTCGGCCTGCTCGGCGACGCGCCCGACACCGTCGATCCCGAAACCATCGACGCGCGGCTGGAAGACGTCCGCAAATCGAAGAAGCTCGCGCTGCTCGGCACGCATCCGGTGCCGTTCGTGCTGAAGGAGAACATCGCGTTCTACCGCCAGGCGCTGCCCGAGCACCCGAACGGGATGAAACTGCGCGCGTCCGACGCGAGCGGCAACGTGCTGGTCGAGCGCACCTACCTGTCGGTCGGCGGCGGCTTCGTCGTGACGGCCGGCGCACCGAACACGAAGGTGCTGAGCGCGGCCGAGCAGATGACGCACCCGTTCCGCACCGGCGCCGAGTTGCTCGCGCTGACCGAGTCGACCGGCAAGTCGATCGCGCAGCTGATGTGGGAAAACGAGCGCGCGTGGCACACCGAGGAAGAGACGCGCGACGGCCTGCTGAAGATCTGGGCCGTGATGCAGTCGTGCGTGTCGCGCGGCTGCGGGATCGGCAACCCGGAAGCCGACGGCAACCTGCCCGGCCCGTTCCAGGTCAAGCGCCGCGCGCCGCAGCTGTACCGCACGCTGACGGGTAGCCCTGAGCGTGCGCTGCAGGATCCGCTGTCGATGATCGACTGGATCAACCTGTACGCGATCGCGGTCAACGAGGAAAACGCGGCCGGCGGCCGGGTCGTCACCGCGCCGACCAACGGCGCGGCCGGCATCATCCCGGCCGTGCTGCACTATTACACGCGCTTCACGCCCGGTGCGAACGAACAGGGCGTGATCGACTTCCTGCTCACGGCCGCCGCGATCGGCATTCTTTACAAGCTCAACGCGTCGATCTCCGGTGCGGAAGTCGGCTGCCAGGGCGAAGTGGGCGTCGCGTGCTCGATGGCGGCCGGCGCGCTCGCGGCCGTGCTCGGCGGCACGCCGCGCCAGGTCGAGAACGCGGCCGAGATCGGGATGGAACACAATCTCGGCCTCACCTGCGACCCGGTCGGCGGGATGGTGCAGATCCCGTGCATCGAGCGCAACGCGATGGCGTCGGTGAAGGCGGTCAACGCGGCGCGCATGGCGCTGCGCGGCGACGGCTCGCACTACGTGTCGCTCGACTCCGTGATCAAGACGATGCGCGAAACCGGCGCCGACATGAAGACGAAGTACAAGGAAACGTCGCGCGGCGGGCTGGCGGTGAATATCGTCGAGTGCTGATGCCGGATCCGGTGGCCACGCGAGATGGATCAATATCCCGCATGACCGCCGGACACGGTACCCGGCACTAATCGTCCAGCCAGTTCTCCAGTCGCAATCCCGGATAGCTGTCGAAATCCCGCTCGTTGTTGGTCACCAGGACGACATCGAGCGACACCGCATGAGCGGCGATCAGCTTGTCGAGGTGATCCTTCTTCCGCTCGCGGGTTGCCTCGCGGACCGGGCCGTACGCTTGCGCGGCCGCGACATCGAACGGTGCGACCGGAATGTCGCCGATCAGCGCGGCAAGATTGCAGCGTTCCCGCGCAGGGCTCGCGCACGTCGTGACGCCGTACTCGAGCTCTGCGTACGTGATCGCCGACATCACGACGTCGCCCGTGTAGCACTGCGCAAACCGTCTCGCAACCTGCTCCGGCTGATTCTTCATCAGGTAGATGCACATGTTGGTGTCGAGCATGTAGCGCGGCATCACAAACCCTCGCGTTCGGCCTGCTCGTGGTCGCCACGCCCTTCGGCCATGAAATCCGGCCCGAATTTCGCGAACTTCTCGAGGACGTTAGTCAAAGGCCGCCGCGCCGGACGAATACGGATTTCGTCACCGATGCGCTCGATTTCGAGTTCGATATCACTGCGCTCATAGGCAAGGTCGGCAGGAATTCGCACGGCCTGCGAGTTGCCGTTCCGAAATACCTTCGTCGTATGCATGTCGCCCCCAACATCCGGATGTACTGTGGATGTACAGTATATCCGCTCGGCCGACGATGTAAATCCATGTGTGTACATGCGCACTCACCTCGGTTTCGATTTGAAAGCGAACGCCGGCACGCCGTTCTTTTCATTCCGGATAGGGCACCACCTGCGGCGCCCACGGCAAGCGGGCCGGCTCGACATTCGTAGCGCTCGATTTTTCAGTGTCGGCGATGCACGCACAAGCTGGCCGTTCGGCCGAAACCGACGTGCGTGCCCTGAATCCCTACGTGTTCCGACACTTTTCACCGGCCGGCGTACCGGCGCCCCGCCAACGGGCGTAAGCTGTACGTCCCGCTACCCAGGGAGACGGCAGCCCATGTCGCATTCCAAGGATCTCGAGCAGCCCGCCACCACCGGCGCGCGACTGCTCGTCGATGCGTTGCTCGCCAATCACGTCGAACGCGTGTTCTGCGTGCCGGGCGAGAGTTTCCTCGCCGTACTCGATGCGCTGGCGGACGACACCGCCCGCATCCAGACGGTCGTCTGCCGCCACGAGGCGGCTGCTGCGAACATGGCCGAGGCCGTCGGCAAGCTGACCGGCCGCCCCGGCATCGCGTTCGTCACGCGCGGGCCCGGCGCGACCCATGCGTCGATCGGCGTGCACACCGCGTTCCAGGATTCGACGCCGATGATCCTGTTCGTCGGCCAGTGCGCGCGCGAGCACCTCGACCGCGAAGCCTTCCAGGAAATCGACTACCGGCGGATGTTCGGCCAGATGGCCAAATGGGTCGCGCAGATCGACGACCCGCGCCGCATTCCCGAATACCTGAGCCATGCGTTCCATGTCGCGACGTCCGGCCGGCCCGGCCCGGTCGTGCTCGCGCTGCCGGAGGACGTGCTGTCCGAAGCGTGCGCACCGCAGCCCGTCGTGCCGGCCGCGAAACGCGTCGCGGCCGCGCCGTCGGCCGCACAGGTCGACGAGCTGCGCGAGCGGCTCGCGCGCGCCGATCGGCCGTTTGCAATCGTCGGCGGCAGCGGCTGGACGCCCGACGCGTGCGCGAACCTGCGCACCTTCGTCGAGCGCTGGCAGTTGCCGGTGGCCTGCGCGTTCCGCTACCAGGACACGATCGACAACGCACACCCGAACTACGCGGGCGACGTCGGGCTCGGGATCAACCCCGCGCTCGCGAAGCGCATCCGCGACGCCGACCTGCTGCTCGTGATCGGGCCGCGCCTCGGCGAGGCAACGACCGGCGGCTACACGCTGCTCGACATCCCGAAGACCCGCCAGACGCTGATACACGTGCACCAGGGCGCGGACGAGCTCGGCCGCGTGTATGCGGCCGACCTGCCGATCGTGTCCGGGATGCCCGAAATCGCCGCGCCGCTCGCCGCACTCGAACCTCCCGAGCACCCCGCCTGGGCCAGTACCGCCGCCGACGCGCATCGCGCGTATCGCGAATGGCATGCGCCGCTGCCGATGCCCGGCGACGTCCAGCTCGGCGACGTGATGGTGCAGTTGCGCGAGCGCCTGCCGCACGACGCGATCCTCACCAACGGCGCCGGCAACTATGCGATCTGGCTGCATCGCCACTTCGCGTACCGGCACTTCCGCTCGCAGCTCGCGCCGACCAGTGGCGCGATGGGCTACGGCGTGCCGGCCGCGCTTGCCGCGAAGTCGCTGTACCCGTCGCGCGCCGTCGTCGCGCTCGCGGGCGACGGCTGCTTCATGATGGCCGGCAACGAGCTCGCGACCGCGATGCAGTACGGGCTGAACATCGTCGTGATCGTCGTCAACAACGGGCATTTCGGTACGATCCGCATGCATCAGGAGCGCAACTACCCGGGTCGCGTGCACGGCACGGGGCTCACGAATCCCGATTTCGCCGCGTATGCGCGCGCGTTCGGCGCGCATGGCGAGACCGTCGAGCGCACCGCCGATTTCGCGCCCGCGCTCGAACGCGCGCTGACCTGCGGGCTGCCCGCGCTGATCGAGATCCGCATCCCGCAGGACGCCAGCACCCGACAGGATCTTCATCAGCGTCGATTTGCCTGCGCCGTTTTCGCCCATCAGCGAATGAATCTCGCCGGGATAGACGGTCAGGCTCACGTTGTCGAGCGCGCGCACGGCCGGGAACGTCTTGC
>NZ_JAAGPO010000169.1:0-25373 GCF_017104825.1 Burkholderia sp. Ac-20345
TGCCGCGCGGCGCTGGCGCGCGCCGGCCGTCGAATATGCGTCGAGCTTGCGCACGACGGTTTCGAAATCCTCGTACGAGTAGTGCATCAGCTTGCCGGACAGGCGCTGCGCGGCGCCGTCGAACACGAGGCGCTCGTGCACGAGATCGTCCGAGAAGCGCGCGGCGCCGCGCCGGAACAGGCGCGGGATCCAGTCCGGATACCAGCCGCTGTGATGGATCCACTGGCCGCAGAAGCTCGACAGCCGGTCGACCGCAAAGACCTGCGCGGCCGGCGCGCGGATGGTGTCGCGGATCGACTGCGCGAGTTCCGGGGTGACGACTTCGTCGGTATCGAGGGACAGGATCCAGTCGGTGTCGAGCGCGTCGAGCGCGCGGTTCTTCTGCGGGCCGAAGCCCGGCCAGTCGCGCTCGACGATCACGCGCGCGCCGTGCGCCTGCGCGATCGCGACGGTATCGTCGGTGCTGCCGCCGTCGATGACGACGACGTCGTCGGCGAACGACAGCGCGGCCAGGCACTGCGCAAGCCGCGCGGACGCGTTGAGGGCGATGAGGGCGACGCCGAGGGAGGGTTCAGCCATGAAATCGTCGGAAAATGCGGAGAAAACGGTGAGCGGCAGTATACCCGCGGCCCGGCCGCCGCCCGCGTCGGCCATGACCGTGCCGGCCGGGGCGGTGCGGCTATAATGTTGAGCCCTTTTCGGCACCCGCCCGACAGGGCGAAATCCCGGGCGGCCACGTCCGGGCGCCGCTTCGCGGCTCAAGAAGGATTGCCTTGGAAACCCAGAACACTCTTCGCAAACCGATGGACGGCACGGGCACCTCGCCCGTGACGGTCCTCAAGCGCCTGTGGCCGTACATCCGGCCGCTGATCGGCATCGTGGTGCTCGCCGTGATGACGATGGGCGTCGTCGCGGCCACCGAGGCCGGTATCCCGGCGCTGCTCAAGCCGCTCCTCGACCACGGCTTCGGCGCGCATGGCAGCGACAGCGCGAAATGGTACGTGCCGGTCGCGGTGATCGGCCTCGCGCTCGTGCGCGGCGTGTCGCAGTACACGTCGAATTACCTGCTCAACTATGTATCGAACCGCATCCTGCTGCAGTTGCGGCTCGAAATGTTCCAGCGGATGCTCCACACGAGCGCGTCGTTCTTCCAGCGCGAGACTGCGAGCACGGTGATCAACGCGATCGTGTTCGAGGTCAACCAGATCCTGTCGGTGCTGACGGGCGTGATGGTCACGCTCGTGCGCGATTCGCTGACGGTGATCTTCCTGCTCGGCTACCTGTTCTATCTGAACTGGCGGCTCACGCTGATCGTCGCGGTGATCCTGCCCGGCATCGGCTGGCTCGTCAGCAAGATCAACCGCCGCCTGCGCCGCCTGAACCGCGAGCACCAGACGCTGACCAACGAGCTGTCGTACATCGTCGAGGAGACGGTCGGCGGCTACAAGGTCGTCAAGGTGCACAACGGCGAAGCGTACGAGATGGACCGCTTCACGCAGATGAGCAAGCGCCTGCGCGGCTACGCGATGCGCATGACGGTCTCCGGCGGCCTCGCTCAGCCGCTCACGCAGTTCCTCGCGTCGATCGCGCTTGCGGTCGTGATCACGATCGCGGTCGTGCAGTCGTCGAACGACCAGACGACGGTCGGCGGCTTCGTCGCGTTCGTCACGTCGATGCTGCTGGTGATCTCGCCGCTCAAGCACCTGATCGACGTCAACCAGCCGTTGCAGCGCGGGATGACGGCCGCCGAGCTGATCTTCGGGCTGATCGACGAACCGGCCGAGCCGCAGGGTGGCGGCCGGCCGCTGGCACATGCGCGCGGCGACATCGAGTTCCGCAACGTGTCGTTCGACTACGGCGCGGCCGAGCGGCCGACGCTCGACCGCATCTCGTTCAAGGTCGCGCCGGGTGAAATGATCGCGCTCGCGGGCCCGTCCGGCAGCGGGAAGACGACGCTCGTGAACCTGCTGCCGCGCTTCTTCGACCCGACCGACGGTGCGATCCTGGTCGACGGCGTGCCGGTTGCCGACTACGACCTCCACGCGCTGCGCAGCCAGATGGCGATGGTGAGCCAGGACGTCGTGCTGTTCAACGACACGATCGCCGCGAACGTCGCGTACGGGCAGACGCCCGACCGGGCGCGCGTGCAGGCCGCGCTCGAGGCCGCGAACCTCGCCGATGCGGTTGCTGCGATGCCCGACGGGCTCGACACGCTCGTCGGCGGCAACGGAATGCGGCTATCCGGCGGCCAGCGCCAGCGGCTCGCGATCGCGCGCGCGATCTACAAGGACGCGCCGATCCTGATCCTCGACGAAGCGACTTCGGCGCTCGACTCGGAATCGGAGCGCCACGTGCAGGCCGCGCTCGAACGGCTGATGGAAGGCCGCACGACGCTCGTGATCGCGCACCGGCTGTCGACGATCGAGCGCGCGGACCGCATCCTCGTGCTCGAGGCCGGCAAGATCGTCGAAGAGGGCAGCCACGACGAATTGCTGCGCCACGGCGGCCTCTACGCGCACCTGCACCGGATCCAGTACCAGCAGCAGGCGGCGTAACGCGCGGTCATGTTCGCGGTCATGTGGCCCCGCGAAAGCGTGTGCTAGTCTTCATCGGGTAGTTCGAGTGGTTTCGTTCGACGTGACAACACGGAGGGAGGGCACGATGAAGAAGATGCACGGGATGATGCTGGCCGCGCTGATCGCGGCGGGTTTCGCCGCGCCGGCCGCGATGGCGCAGGACCACGACAACCACAACGACCAGGGTGGCCACGGCATGCAGCACGGCCATGGTCCGAAACACATGCCGCCCGGCCAGATGCGTCATGAGAACGACGTGCCGCCGCGCTGGGCCGACCAGCCGCGCCGCGAGTGGCACAAGGGCGACCGGCTTCCTCCCGAGTTCCGCGATCGCCAGTACGTGATCGACGACTGGCGCGGCTATCGCCTGAGCCCGCCGCCGCGCGGCTATCAATGGGTCGGCGTCGGCGGGGATCACCTGCTGGTGCAGATCGGCTCCGGCATCGTGCTGCGCATCGGCGACTGACCTGGCCGATCCCCCGGCACGTATCGCGATGCCGCGATACGTGCCGGTCTACCGCGTTACTTTGCCGCTGCGTGACGGAACCAGCGGCGCTCGATTTTCGACATCACCCAGCACACGCCCAGCGCACACACGGTGCCGAGCGTCACCTCGCCGAGCCGTATCAGCGGAATGTCCCACAGCGGGCCGTTGCCCGGAAACAGCAGCACGATCGTCGCGGTCACGCCGCCGAGCCGTGCCGCGCTGCCGACATTCAGGCACCAGCAGCAGACGATCACGACCGCGACGGTAATCGCATACGCGACGAGGCGGTCGCCGCCGAGCGCCGCGCCGGCGAAGCCGAGCACGCCGCCGACCATCGCGCCGACGAACTGGTCGCGCGACAGCGACATCGTGTCCGAGTAGTTGTGCTGGGTCACGGCGATCGCGGTGATCGCCGCCCACACGGCCTGCTCGGAGTGCATCGCGCGGCCGATCGCATACGCGAGGCACGCGCCGCACACGGCCTGGAGCGCCATCAGCCCGCCTTGCGCGAGCCGTTCGCTGAATGACAGCCCCTTGAACAGATCGAAGATCGACTGCTGGATCTGCTGGCGGGCTTCGTTGAGTGTCCTGATCGTATCCATCATGCGTTGGCCAAGAAGCGGGTAACGATGGCGCGCCGGTGTCAGCGCGCCTGTTCGGGCGATGCGGCGGCCGGTTCGTCGGCGGCCGCGTCGCCATTCTCGACGCGCGTTTCGGGCATCACGAGCCAGACCAGCAGCACTGCGAGCGCACCGGCGCCCGCGAGCCCGAAGAAGCTGACGGCATTGCCGAAATGATCGGCAACATAGCCGGCCGCGGCCGTGCTGAGCGTCGCGCCGATCCCGGCCGCGAGCCCGAACAGCCCGATGCACAGGTTGTAGCGGCCCTTGCCGCCCGCGACGTCGGCCGCGATCAGCGGCAGCATCACGCCGAACACGGCCGCGCTGATGCCGTCGAGCATCTGCACGGGCACCAGCAGGTACGGGCTGCTCACGCCCGCGAACAGCAGCGCGCGCACCGGCAGCGCGGAGAAGCCGAGCAGCAGGATCGGCCGGCGCCCCCAGCGTTGCGCGGAGCGGCCGACCCACGGCGACAGCATCGCGACGATCGCCTGCGGCACGATGATGCACGCGGCGATCACGAGCTGCACGTTCTCGCCCATCCCGGCCGTGACTTCACCGGCCGCGAGGTTCAGCATCGCGGCGTTCGACAGGTGGAACAGCACGACGCACGCCGCGAAGATCAGCATCCGGCGGTCGCGCAGCAGTTCGAGCAGCGTTTCGCGTTCGCCGGCCTCGTCGTGGTCGTCGGGTTTCGACGACTGCGGGATCACCTCGTGCGTTGGCTGGATCATCGCGAGCGCGAACAGCGCGGGCAGCGCCAGCACGGCGGTCAGCCAGAACACCGCGCGCGCGGAGAAGTATTCGCCGGTGAGCCCCATCAGGCCCGCCGCGACCGCGCTGCCGATCGATGCCCAGCGCGCGTTGCGGCCGAGCCGGTCGCCGAGGTCGGCGCGGCCGACGAGCGAGAACGAGATTGCGGCCATCGCCGGCACGAGCATGCAGCTCGCGAAACCATGGAATACCTCGGCGGCGATCACCGGCACGATCGTCGGGCTCGACGCGAGCAGCACCGCGGACAGGATGATGGCCACGATCGCCCATGCGGCCGCGCCTTTCTTGTTCTTCAGCGCATCGACGGCCGCGCCGCCCGGCACCTGGCTGACCATCGCGCTGATCGTGCCGATCGACAGCACCATGCCGATCTCGCCCTGCGTCCACTTGTGCGACGCGAGGTAGGACGCGATGAACGGACCGAACCCTGTTTGAACGTTTGCAACGAAGAAGTTGAGCCAGTCGAGGGACCGGAGACTGCGTACGCTGACGGAATGCTTGATCGTCATCGGGTCGCACTCGCAGACGAAGCCGGCACCGGTGCCGGGGCAACGGGCGGGAAGACCGCGACGATCGGCTTGTCGGCCGCGTAGGGCGGCGACGCCTTGATCTGTGCGTCGTTCAGGTCGAGTTGCGGGCGCAGCGCCTTGTCGCGCGTGACGAAGCGCAGCGCGCCCCAGCTCGCGGCGATCGAACGGCGGTCGGTATTGACGAGGCCGCCGAGGTCGAGCACGACCGCCTGCGGCTGCGATGCGCGGTCAATCAGCACGTCGACGATGCGGCCGATCTTCGTGCCGTTCGGGCGCTCGACGTCGCTGTCGAGCATCGGCAGTCGCGTCGCGGGCGAGGCCGCGGCCGAACCCGACAGCGGCACGGCCTTGGGCCGCGCGGCGGTCGGCAGGTCGCCCGACGGTACATCGAGCACGATCGGCTCCTGTTTGCCGCCCGGCGTGAAGCGGAACACGTTCCACGGGAAGATGACCTTGCGGTCGCCGACGCCCATGAAGCCCTGCAGGTTGACGATCATCTCCCGCGGCTTGCCGCTCGCGTCGATCACCATGTCGACCGCGCGGCCGATCACCTTGCCGTTGCGGCGCGCGACTTCGCTGTCGAGCAGCGCATGGATCTGGGTGCGGTCGAGCGGGCGCGTCGCGACGATCGGCGGGGGCGGAGGCGGCGGCGGTGTCGGCGATTCGGTGCGCTGCACGGGCTTCGGCCGCGTGACTTCGCGGTGCGGCTTCTTCGGCACTTCCGGTTCTTCCGGATGCGTCGGGGCCGGCACGGGCGGCATCGTCAGCGGTTCGCCGGCGGTTTCCTCGACGGGCTCGACGAGCGCCTCGCTGATCGGCGCGGGCGGATTCTGGACCGGCAGCAGCCCGCAGCCGGACAGCAGCGTGGCGGCGGCGAGAATCAGGAAGACCGTCGAGGACGGCAACGACTTGCGGGATGCGGGAAACGGAAGTCCGCCGCTCATTGACACTCACTCCATGGGTCGGGGGCGGCCCGAGGGCACGCGGCTGGCGATGGATGGCGGGTGCGGGCGGCGCACCACGCGAGGTGAGATTTTAACGTGTCTTGCTTTCAGGACCGATTTCGATGGCTTTCTGGAGGCGGACTGTCGGGAAAAGGAAGGGATCGTGGGGTGGGGCGGACGGGCGGTTACATGCGCCGCGTGCCCGGCGGCGCGTGGCGAGTGCGTCCGGCGCGCGCGCCGGACGAAGCAGGTGAAACCGGAAACTCAGGCTTCCGGGTACCACGCGTCGGTGAATTCGCTGACCTTGACGTCGGTCAGTTCCGGCCGTGCGGCCAGCCAGCCGCGCACGAGCTCGCGGTCGGCGTCGGTCGTCGTGCCGCGCGGTGCGCCGGAAATCACGTAAGCGCCGATGCCTTCGTCCGCCGACGCGACGGTCAGCAACCCGTTCGCTTCGACGAAGTCGATGAACGCGTCGATCAGTTCGCCGCGCTCGAGGTCGGTCATTTCATTGCGGTAATGCGCGGTGGCGTTGAACGCGAGTTCCTGGAATTCGCCGATGTGGAGTTTCTTGCGCTGGCGGCGGTTGTGGCCTTGGCTCATGGTGTGTGGTGAATGAATGAGAGGTGAGAAAGGGTAGTGCGCCGGCTGGCGCAGGCACCATGTCGACGTGCCGCACGGCCGAGGCTGGCGGCGAAAGGGTAGAGCGTCGAGCCGTCGCGATGTGTCGTGATCGCGGGGCTCGTCTGGAAACTGTTCTTAAACAATTGCCCGATGCGCCTTTCGCCGTGTGGCCTGGTCAAGGGGCCCAGTGCACGCATGACCGAATGATACAGGGATGGCGCGCGTGTTCGTCTTTGCTAAGGTCTGCGGCTATTCGAACAACAACGAGGGCCGTATGTCGGACAATCGCTATTCGTACGAGGGGCGTGTCGATCTCACGCCCGGGGATCTGTTTTTCCGGGTTGCCGTGAATCAGGTTTGCAAACGGTTTGGCGTTCACGACCTCGGCGCTGCGGCTGCCGTCCTGTTGGGACAGAACGATGTACCGATTCCCGGCAAGCTGCGCGGCGCGGTGGCCGGCACATCCGTTGCGTCGATTGCCGCTCGCAAAGCGCTGCCGTTCAACGTCGGCATTCGGTTGCCGACCATCACGAAAGCCGGTGCAGGTGGTGTGCGAATCGCGATGACTCGTAACCTCGGTGCGTTCGTCGGGCGTGCCGTGCCGGTTGTCGGGACTATCATGCTTGCCACCGATGCGGCAGTCGTCATGTGGAATACGGTGCAGGTCTACAACAGCATTGCAAAACCGGAAGACAGGGTGCTCTGAAATGACGGACACGGCATGGGATCAACTCGAAACATTCGCGCGGGAGGAATTGGGGCGCCCGCTCTTCGGCGGTCCGTTGAAGCTGTCACGTTCAAGCCGGATGGAAGAAGACCTCCGCATCACGGGAATCGATGCGATCGAATTTATCGACAAGTGGGGCGAGACCTTCGGGATCGACGTCGAGCGTTTCCCGTATCAGCGATACATCGGTCCGGAAACGCTAGATATGGTCAGAACGTTCCTTGGGCTGCTTTCGTCGAAATATCGTGATCCGGAACGCGTGCCGCTTACGCTTGGCATGCTGGAGGAGGCCATGCGTCTCGGCCGATGGGATACCGAAGCGATCGAGCGCTTCGCACGGGAAGCAACCCGCGCGGAATAGCCGTTCGCCAACGCATGCATGCGGGCTGCACGAAATCCGTGCCGTGCCGGGCAGGATTCGCGCAACCGCACTCGAACGGCCGTTACATCAGCACGATATCGTACTGCTCCTGGCTCAGGTTCGACTCGACCTGCAGCGACACCGGCTTGCCGATGAAGTCGATCAGCATCGCGAGATGCTGCGATTCCTCGTCGAGGAACAGGTCGATCACCTGTTGCGCGGCGATCACGCGGAATTCGCGCGGGTTGAACTGCCGCGATTCGCGCAGGATCTCGCGCAGGATGTCGTAGCACACGGTGCGCGACGTTTTCACCTGGCCCTTGCCCTGGCAGGTCGGGCACGGCTCGCACAGCACGTGCGCGAGCGATTCGCGCGTGCGCTTGCGCGTCATCTCGACGAGCCCGAGCTGCGAGAAGCCGTTGACCGTCACGCGCGTGCGGTCGCGCGACAGCGCCTTCTTCAGCTCGGACAGCACCGCGTCGCGATGTTCGGCGTTCTCCATGTCGATGAAGTCGATGATGATGATCCCGCCGAGGTTGCGCAGCCGCAGCTGCCGCGCGATCGTATGCGCGGCCTCGAGGTTGGTCTTGAAGATCGTGTCGTCGAAGTTGCGTGCGCCGACGTAGCCGCCGGTGTTCACGTCGATCGTCGTCATCGCCTCGGTCTGGTCGATCATCAGGTAGCCGCCCGACTTCAGGTCGACGCGGCGCGACAGCGCGCGCTGGATCTCCGTCTCGATGTTGTACAGGTCGAACAGCGGCCGCTCGCCCGTGTAGTGGTGCAGCTTCGGGCTCACGGCCGGCGTGAACTCGCCCGCGAATTCCGAGAGGCGCTGGTACGTTTCGCGCGAATCGACCTGGATGCGCGTCGTGTCGTCGTTTGAGAAATCGCGCAGCACGCGCTGCGCGAGATCGAGATCCTGGTACAGCAGGCTCGTCGCCGGCAGCCGCTGCGCCTGGGCGACGATCGTCGCCCACGTCTTGCGCAGGTACGTGACGTCGCCGGCGAGTTCGTCGGAGGTCGCATCCTCGGCGATCGTGCGCACGATGTAGCCGCCTTTCTCGTCCGCCGGGATCACGGCCGTCAGGCGCGCGCGCACGGCCTCGCGCTCGGCCTCGCTCTCGATCTTCTGCGAGATGCCGATATGCGGCTCTTGCGGCAGGTAGACGAGCGTGCGGCCCGCGATGCTGACCTGCGTCGACAGCCGCGCGCCCTTCGTGCCGATCGGATCCTTGATCACCTGGACCATCAGCGTCTGGCCCTCGAACACGGTCTTCTCGATCGGCTGGTGCGGCGCGCCCGACTGCGGCTCGCCCGCGAGGCGCGGATGCCAGATGTCGGCGACGTGCAGGAACGCCGCGCGTTCGAGGCCGATGTCGATGAACGCCGACTGCATGCCGGGCAGCACCCGCACGACCTTGCCGAGATAGATGTTGCCGACCCGCCCGCGCGACAGCGTGCGCTCGACGTGAAGCTCCTGCACCGCGCCTTGCTGGACGAGTGCGACGCGCGTTTCCTGCGGCGTGAGGTTGATCAGGATTTCTTCGTTCATGGTGGGGTTCAGAAGGCGACGCGCGCGGTGCGTAGCAGCGCGGCAGTCTCAAAAAGGGGCAGACCCATGATACCTGAATGGGAACCGTCGATTCGCTCGATGAATTCGGCCGCGCGCCCCTGGATCGCGTACGCGCCGGCCTTGCCGAACGGTTCGCCCGATTCGACGTAGCGCGCGTACGCGTCGCGCGATGCGGCCGCGAAGCGCACCGACGAGCGCGACAGCGCGGGCGGCAGCAGTTCGCCGTCGGCATCGATCACGGCGACGGCGGTCAGCACCGCGTGTTCGCGGCCCGCGAGGCGCGTCAGCATCGCGAGCGCGTCGTCGGCGTCGGCCGGTTTGCCGAGGATCGCGCCGTCGATCGTGACGGTCGTATCGGCGACCAGCACCGGCGAGGCCGGCTTGCCGCTCGCGACGAGGCGCGCACGCGCGGCCTCGGCCTTCGCGACGGTCACGCGCCGCACGTAGGCATCGGCGGCTTCGCCGGGCAGCTCGGCCTCGAGCGCTTCGGCGTCCTCGTCGGGGCGCGGCAGCAGCAGCTCGAAGCGCACGCCGATCTGCAGCAGCAGCTCCTGGCGGCGTGGGCTTTGCGAAGCGAGGTAAAGGGTCGGGAAAAGCGCGGGGGGCGTGCTGGACGGCATGGTGTCGTTATCTCGGTGTGCGCGCGTGGCGCGCGTCTCGAGGACGACACGTCATGCGCGATGGTAGGGGTGATTCTGCGTGATGCTCCACGCCCGGTAAAGCTGTTCGGCGAGCAGCACGCGCACCATCCCGTGCGGCAGCGTCATGCTCGAGATGCGCAGCAGCGTGTCGGCGCGTGCTTTCAGTTCCGGATCGAGCCCGTCGGCGCCACCGATCACGAACGCGACATCGCGGCCGTCCTGCTGCCAGCCGGGCAGCGCCTGCGCGAGCTGCATCGTGGTCCAGTCGCGGCCGCGCTCGTCGAGCGCGACGAGGCGCGCGCCCTTCGGCAACGCGGCCTCGATCTTCTGCCGCTCGGCCGCCATCACGCTTTCGGCGCTGCGGCCGCCCGAACGCAGTTCGGGCTTGATCTCGCGCAACTCGATGCGCAGCTCGGGCGGCATCCGCTTCGTGTATTCGTCGAAGCCGGATGCGATCCAGCCCGGCATCTTGTGGCCGACCGCAAGGATGAAAAGCTTCATCGGGAGACGCGTAACGACTCGGGGCTCAACGGCGGCGGGCGGCCGTCTTGCGCGCCGGGCGGGCGGGCGCGGCTTCCTCTTCGTCTTCCTCGCTTTCGCTGGCCGTGGCGAAGCCGTTGCCCTTGCCGCCGCCGAGCTTCATCCGCACGGGCTTGTCGCCCCAGATTTCCTCGAGGTTGTAGTACTGGCGCAGGGCCGGTTGCAGGATGTGCACGACCGCATCGCCGCAGTCGACGAGCACCCATTCGCCGGTGTCTTCGCCCTCGGAGCTGACGATGTCGCCGCCGGCTTCCTTGACCTTGTCACGCACGCTCGACGCGAGGGCCTTGGTCTGGCGGTTGGAGGTGCCCGAAGCGACGACCACGCGGTCGAACAGTTCGGTCAGGTGGCTGGTGTTGAACACCTTGATGTCTTGCGCCTTGACGTCTTCGAGGGCGTCGACGATCACGCGCTGCAGTTTGCGAATATCCATGGATTCAGGAATGGTAGAGGCGATGTTGAAGAATATAGGCCCATACGGCGGCCGGCACATGCTCGGCCGATGCGTCGGGCATTTGCGCATGGCGCGCGATGCATTCGCGCAGGTGGGCGCGGATGTCGGTCGCGGCAATGTCGAACGAAAGGGTCGTATCGATCAGCAGGCGGCCAGCCGGCGTGGCCTTCAGCACGTCGGCGCCGGCCTGCCGCGCGGCGATTTCCTGCGCGACGTCCGGCGGCGCCGCGCCGAGGTCGAAACCCGGGCGCGTCGACACGCAGATGTGCGCGTAGTCAAACAGGTTGCGCCAGTCGCGCCACGTATCGAGGCGCACCAGCTGGTCGGCCCCGATCAGCAGCGACAGCGACGCGTCCGGGCCGATCCGCTCGCGCCAGCGCGCGAGCGTCTCGACCGTGTAGGTCGGGCCGACGTGCTCGATCTCGTCGGTGGCGACGGTCACGGTCACGCCCGGCACGGACAGCGAGCCGGCGGCCGCGCGCGTCATCGCGAGCCGATGCTCGGCGGCCGACACGTCGCGCTTCTGGTACGGCTGCCCGGCGGGCAGCAGCACGAGTTCGGTCAGGCCGAGCAGCTCGGCGAACCGGCGCGCGAGCGCGAGATGGCCGTCATGGATCGGGTCGAAAGTGCCGCCCAGCAAGCCGATACGACGCGGCAGCGGGGCGGGGCGGGCGGTGGTGTCCAGAAACGCGTCCTTTTTTTGAAGCAACACGTGTGCGGGTCAGACCCAGTCGCGCGGCACGATGAAGTCGCTGTACAGGCGCGCTTCCGGCGAACCCGGCTCGGGCTGCCAGTTATAGCGCCAGTTCGCGACCGGCGGCATCGACATCAGGATCGACTCGGTCCGGCCGCCGCTTTGCAGGCCGAACAGCGTGCCGCGGTCGAACACGAGGTTGAATTCGACGTAGCGGCCGCGGCGGTACGCCTGGAAATCGCGCTCGCGCTCGCCGTACGGCAGCTCGGCGCGACGCTCGACGATCGGCAGGTAGGCCTGCAGGAACGCGTCGCCGACGCTTTGCATCATGTCAAACGAGCGTTCGAAACCGGGCTCCGAGAAATCGTCGAAGAAGATCCCGCCGATGCCGCGCATCTCGTTGCGGTGCTTCAGGAAGAAATACTCGTCGCACCATTTCTTGAAGCGCGGGTAGAGCTCGACGCCGAACGGGTCGAGCGCATCCTTGCAGGTCTGGTGGAAATGCCGGGCGTCGTCCTCGAAACCGTAAACCGGTGTCAGATCCATGCCGCCGCCGAACCAGAACACGGGCTCCTCGCCCGGTTTCGTCGCGATCAGCATCCGCACGTTCATGTGGACGGTCGGGCAATACGGATTGCGCGGGTGCAGCACCAGCGACACGCCGAGCGCCTCGAAGCCGCGGCCCGCGAGCTGCGGGCGTGCCGCGCTCGCCGACGGCGGCAGCGCATCGCCCGCGACGTCGGAAAAGCCGATCCCCGCGCGTTCGAACACGCGACCGCCTTCGAGAATCCGCGTGCAGCCGCCGCCGCGCAGGCGTTCGGCGGGCCCGCGCTGCCATGCGTCGGTCGCGAGCGGCGTGCCGTCGAGCGCGCCGAGCGCGTCGGCGATGCGTGTCTGTAGGCTCTGGAGGTACGTGCGCACGCGCGCTACGTCGTAGGTCGAATCGGTCATGTCTGGACTGGCTGCCCCCGCTCGAAGCGGGGGCCGTAAAAAAGGCCTCTGCCGGGCATTCTATCGAACCCCGGCAGAGGGGCCGCCACCGCGCGAGGGCGGGGCGGCGATTGCGACGTCACGCGCTCTTGCGGTTGAGCGCGCGGAAGCCGATGTCGCGGCGGTACTGCATGCCTTCGAAATTGATCTGGTTGATCGTCTCGTACGCATGTTGCTGCGCTTCGCGCACCGAATCGGCGAGGCCGACCACGCACAGCACGCGGCCGCCGGACGTCGTCAGCTTGTCGCCGTCGAGCGTCGTGCCTGCATGGAACGTGACTGCCTGTTCGGTCTCGGCCGGGATTCCGTTGATGCGGTCGCCCTTGCGCGGCGCGTCCGGATAACCGTGCGCGGCCAGCACGACGCCAAGCGCGGTACGGCGGTCCCAGTCGAGCTCGACCGTATCGAGCGTGCCCGCGATCGCCTGCTCGACGACCTTCGAGAAATCGCTCTTCAGGCGCGCCATGATCGGCTGCGTTTCCGGGTCGCCCATCCGGCAGTTGAACTCGAGCGTGCGCGGATTGCCTTCCTTGTCGATCATCAGGCCCGCATACAGGAAGCCCGTGAAGCGGATGCCGTCCTTCTCCATCCCGCGCACGGTCGGCATGATGATCTCGCGCATCACGCGTGCGTGCATCTGCGGCGTGACGATCGGTGCAGGGGAGTACGCACCCATGCCGCCGGTGTTCGGGCCGCGGTCCTCGTCGAGCAGGCGCTTGTGGTCCTGGCTGGAAGCCAGCGCCAGCGCGTGCTTGCCGTCGACCATCACGATGAAGCTCGCTTCCTCGCCATCGAGGAATTCCTCGATCACGACGCGCGCGCCAGCATCGCCGAGCTTGTTGCCCGACAGCATCATGTCGACGGCTTCGTGTGCTTCTTCCAGCGTCATCGCGACGACGACGCCCTTGCCGGCCGCGAGGCCGTCGGCCTTCACGACGATCGGCGCACCCTTCGCGTCGATGTACGCGTGCGCGGCGGCCACGTCGGAGAACGTTTCGTACTCGGCGGTCGGGATGCCGTGGCGCTTCATGAACGCCTTTGCGAAATCCTTCGAGCTCTCGAGCTGCGCGGCTTCGCGGGTCGGGCCGAAGACCTTCAGGCCGCGTGCGCGGAACAGGTTGACGATGCCGGCCGCGAGCGGCGCTTCCGGCCCGACGAGCGTGAACGCGACGCCTTCGCGTTCCGCGAAATCGGCGAGTTCGTCGAGCGCCGTGATGTCGACGTTCTTCAGGCGCTCGTCCTGCGCCGTGCCGCCATTGCCGGGCGCGACGTAGACCATCTGGACGCGCGGCGACTGCGCGAGCTTCCACGCCAGCGCATGTTCGCGGCCGCCGGAACCGACGACGAGTAGTTTCATGGGATTCCCCGCAGACTAGAAAACAGGGCGGCCGGCACGCTCAGGCGCGCCGGCCGCGGATTCGGTCGGGCCGCCGCCGCGACAGGAGCACGGCGGCCGGCACATCATTCCTCGACGATGACGGCGTTCGTATACACGTCCTGCACGTCGTCGAGGTTCTCGAGCGCGTCCAGGAGCTTCTGCATCTTCGCCGCGTCGTCGCCGGCGAACTCGACTTCGTTCTGCGGCTTCATCGTCACTTCGGCGAGTTCCGCCTTGAAGCCGCCGGCTTCGAGCGCGTCCTTCACCGCCGAGAATGCCTGCCAGTCGCACAGCACCTCGATCGAACCGTCGTCGTTCGTGTTCACGTCGTTCGCGCCGGCTTCGAGCGCGGCTTCCATCAGCGCGTCTTCCGACGTGCCCGGTGCGAACAGGAACTGGCCGACGTGATCGAACATGAACGCGACCGAGCCGTCGGTGCCCATGTTGCCGCCGAACTTCGAGAACGCATGGCGGACTTCCGCGACCGTGCGGGTGCGGTTGTCGGTCAGCGTGTCGACGATGATCGCCGCGCCGCTGATGCCGTAGCCTTCGTAACGGATCTCTTCGTAGTTCGCGCCATCCGCACCGCCAACGCCGCGATCGATCGCGCGCTTGACGTTGTCTTTCGGCATGTTCGCATCGGCCGCCTTGTCGACCGCGAGACGCAGGCGCGGGTTCGAGTTGACGTCGCCGCCGCCGAGGCGCGCCGCGACCTGGATTTCCTTGATCAGGCGGGTCCAGATCTTGCCGCGCTTCGCGTCGGCCGCTGCCTTCTTATGCTTGATGTTGGCCCATTTCGAATGACCAGCCATACCTTTCTCCGTGCCCGGGCGCGCTGCGCGGGCGATTGTTTCAATGTGTCGTTGAATCGGCGGCCGTTTCGGCGGGCATGAAGCCGCGGGGCCGCGCGTGTCGAGTGGATCGAGATTTTATCACGCGGCGACCGCCGGATCGGGGCCGCCGCGCATGGCCGAACGGCCAGGCAGGCCGCCGCGAGCCGGGCCGAGCGTCGCGCGGCCGTGCCGGTGCTCAGTTCTTGGTGCCGAACAGGCGGTCGCCCGCGTCGCCGAGGCCCGGCACGATGTACGCGTGCTCGTTCAGGTGCGAATCGAGCGACGCGACGAACAGCTTCACGTCCGGGTGCGCGTCCTGGAACACCTGCACGCCTTCGGGAGCGGCGACCAGCGCGACGAACATGATGTTCGCGGCCGGCACGTTGCGGCGCTTCAGCACGTCGACCGCGTGCACGGCCGAGTAGCCGGTCGCGACCATCGGGTCGCACAGGATGAAGATGCGGTCTTCCAGGTCCGGCAGGCGCACCAGGTATTCGACCGGGCGGTGGTCCTCGGCGCGGTACACGCCGATGTGGCCGACGCGCGCGGAAGGAACCAGGTCGAGCAGGCCGTCCGACATCCCGATGCCTGCGCGCAGCACCGGCACGATCGCCAGTTTCTTGCCCGCGATCACCGGCGCGTCGACCTCGACGAGCGGGGTTTCGACCCGCTTGGTCGTGATCGGCAGGTTGCGGGTGATCTCGTAACCCATCAGCAGCGTGATTTCGCGCAGCAGCTCGCGGAACGTGCGCGTGGACGTGTCCTTGTCGCGCATGTGCGTGAGCTTGTGCTGGATCAGCGGATGATCGGTGATGAAGAGATTCGGGAAACGGCTGTCCTGTTTCATGACGGGGGCGCCTTGGCGGCAAAAGAGGATCGGGGGCGGTGGCGGGCGCAAGCCGGCCGCGCGCTTATGTCCGCAATTTTACCAAGGCGCGCCGCTTGATCCGGATAATATCGACGTCTCACGACAATCCGCGCGCCCGCGCCCGCCCGTTCGCCGCCTGGCCCGCCCGTGGTCCATGCGCCGGCGCGACGGGCCGAGCCGGCGCGCGTCGCTACCAAGGAATCGACGATGGATCTCGGTATCGCAGGAAAGACCGCGCTCGTGTGCGCGGCCAGCAAGGGGCTCGGTCGCGGCTGCGCGGAAGCGCTGGCCGCCGAGGGCGTGAACCTCGTGATCGTCGCGCGCACGCGCGACACGCTGGAGGAAACCGCGGAGGAGATCCGCGCCGGCGCGAACGTGTCGGTGACGGCGGTCGCCTGCGACATTACGACGCCCGACGGGCGCGCGGCCGCGCTCGCCGCGTGCCCGCAGCCGGACATTCTCGTGACGAATGCCGGTGGCCCGCCGCCCGGCGACTTCCGCGATTTCTCGCACGACGACTGGATCCGCGCGCTCGAATCAAACATGCTGACGCCGATCGAGCTGATCCGCGCGACGCTTGACGGGATGATCGCGCGCGGCTTCGGCCGGATCGTCAACATCACGAGCTCGGCCGTGAAGGCGCCGATCGACGTGCTCGCGCTGTCGAACGGCGCGCGCTCGGGGCTGACCGGCTTCGTCGCGGGGCTGTCGCGCAAGGTCGCGGGGCAGGGCGTGACGATCAACAACCTGCTGCCGGGCCTGTTCGACACCGACCGGATCGCGACCACGCTTGCCGCGTCGGCGAAGGCGCAGGGCGTGAGCGTCGACGAGATGCGCGCGCGGCGCACGAAGGACATCCCGGCCGGCCGCCTCGGCACGCGCGAAGAGTTCGGCGCGGCGTGCGCGTTCCTGTGCAGCGTGCACGCCGGCTACATCACCGGGCAGAACTGGCTGCTCGACGGCGGCTCGTATCCGGGCACGTTCTGACGCGCGCACCGCTTTTCACGACAACAACCTGAAACGAAGGATCTGGAGATGAGCAAACCCCGCATCGCATTGATTGCGCACGACGCGAAGAAGGACGAGATCGTCGCGCTCGCGGGCGAATTCCGCGCGACGCTCGCGCAATGCCGGCTGGTGGCGACCGGCACGACGGGCGGCCGCATCGCGGACGCGCACGGGCTCGAGGTCGAGCGCAAGTTGTCGGGGCCGCTCGGCGGCGATCTGCAGATCGGTGCCGAACTGGCCGACGGCCGCATCGACATCGTCGTGTTCCTGCGCGACCCGATGACCGCGCAGCCGCACGACCCCGACATCACCGCGCTCGTGCGGGCGTGCGACGTGCACGACGTGCCGGTCGCGACCAACGTCGCAACCGCGCGGATGCTGCTCGACGATCTGGCGCGCAACATGCAGGACGTTTGCTAGGGCGCCAGCCACGGATGAGCGCGCCCGCTCGGCGTCATCTGCCGCGTGGAGGATGCGACAGACGACGCCGAGCGTAAGGGGGGCGGAGGCGGGGCGACGTGGGTGCAGGTTGCGACGGACGAGACCGGGTTCGGACGGTCATCGTAATGGCCAGAACCACACGGTGGATGCCGTCCAGTAGCAATCCGAGCTGCAGAGGGCGCGTGCACCGTCAATCAGGTCGATGTGGCCGCCACGGCCGTTCATGTAGCCCGGAATATTCCAGAACGCCACCACGCCTTTTCTGCCGGCAATGCCGGCTGCCGCGTCGTCCCGCTGAAACACTGCGGCTTTGCCGAAATACACCGGCTCCGCCAGCATTCTGGCCAGTCTGGCTTGCCCGGCTTCAATGCGCCGACCCCGGTGCGGACCTTTCTGAATCACGAGCCCGCCGCGCAATGTCATGCCGCTCCTAACGAGTGCCAGGCTGACCCGGATGGCGCAGGTATTCGCATACGACGGATTGGAGATCAGGTCCTGCCAGCCCAGCGCTTCGTAAAGCGCTTCCCGCGAAACGGTTCTGTTGCTCGGGTAGTGGCTGCTCAACAAGGAAAAGTGTGGTTTCAAACAGCGGTTCCCCGATCAACGGCAAGGATATTTTTGTCGCAGGATGCGGGTGACCAGTCCTGCTGCGTTTGCCCGCAACGCACCGTTCGGCAGCTTCCGGAGATCGCCGAGTACTTCGGAATCGATTTCTCCCGGTTTGACGCGTCCGTTGTCGCACCATTCCTTGCCTTCTGTGGTATCGGCCACGCCGGCCAGATAACCGGTCATGGCGTGACGCTCGGCGTCGGCGTACGGCGTGTTGTCGGTGCGGCTCATGCCGTCGAGTAGCCGGGTGCCGTCGACACGCGGTACTGCGGCGCCGTGTGCGACGCCGATGCTTGCCGACAACGACGCGAAAACAAATACACTCCGGATGACAAGGGCATTCATGGCATGGGGCTCGTGGATTCGGCGAAAAGAAAAATAGCACGGCCGTCTTTCCTTCAATTTCCTTCGACGCTTCATAGCGGGGCATGGCACACGGGCCTGCCGGGCGGCGGCGCTTTGCCGTCGCGTACTCGGCGGCCATTTCATCCACCCTGCAGGTCGTGACTTGAAGGTGACAAAGTGTTGCGCATGGCATGTGCGCCGCACGCGTGATGAACCAATAACGGCGACCGGCTGGACGTCGTGCCATCCGTCTTCTGCGAAAACCCTACGGAATAAAGGGATTTCGACGACGCGCTGCATGACCGTGCACAACGAGCGAGAATCACTCGCTGAGCCCCGCGTCTGCATGTATCGCCTTTTGGGCGGTGTCGACGCATTCGCCGAACCGGATTTCCAGACAAACAAGGAGCGAAACGATGCCGAAAGCAATCCGATACGACCAACCGGGCGGCCCGGACGTGATGAAGTGGGTCGATGTCGAGGTCGGCGAACCGAAAGCGGGAGAGGTGCGCGTGAAGCAGCACGCGGTCGGCCTCAACTACATCGACGTCTATTTCCGCACCGGCCTTTACCCGCAACCGCTGCCCGGCGGTCTCGGGATGGAGGCGGCGGGCGAGGTGACGGCCGTCGGCGAAGGCGTGACCACGCTCAAGGCGGGCGACCGCGTCGCGTACGTCGGGCAGCCGCCGGGCGCGTACGCGCAGGAGCGCGTGATGCCGGCCGAGCGGCTCGTGAAGCTGCCGGACGGCATCAGCTACGACGACGCGGCGTCGGTGATGCTGCAGGGCCTGACCGCGCACTACCTGCTGCGCCGCACGTATCCGGTGAAAGCCGGCGACACGATCCTGATCCATGCGGCGGCCGGCGGTGTCGGCCTGCTCGTGTGCCAGTGGGCGAAGGCGCTCGGCGCGACCGTGATCGGGACGGTCGGCTCCGACGAGAAAGCCGCGCTCGCGAAGGCGCACGGCTGCGACCATCCGATCGTCTACACGCGCGAGAACTTCACGCAGCGCGTGAAGGAGATCACGAACGGCGCGGGCGTGCCGGTCGTCTATGACTCGATCGGCAAGGACACCTACATCGGCTCGCTCGACAGCCTCGCGCCGCTCGGGCTGTTCGTCAGCTTCGGCAACGCGTCGGGCCCGCTGCCGCCGATCGACTCGAAGGAATTCTCGTCGCGCGGCTCGCTGTTCTTTACGCGGCCCACGCTGTTCTCGTACATCGCGAAGCGCGCCGATCTCGAATCCGCTGCCGCCGAGCTGTTCGACGTGCTGCTGTCCGGCAAGGTGAAGACGAGCATCAACCAGCGCTATCCGCTCGCGGAAGTCGGCCGCGCGCATGAAGATCTCGAAGCGCGCAAGACCACCGGCTCGACGATCCTCGTTCCCTGACCTGCCTCCTCGTGCCGGCGCCATGCCGGCACGCGCTGTTCCGCGCGGCGCCACGGCGCCGTCCGTCCTGCCTCCCGGTTCCCGCCGTCCTCCCCTGAAATCCGCGTTTACACGTTTTTTATACGCGCCCCGATACCTTTGACCCGTCCTTTACGTGCGTTCCCATAAGGTTCTAGTCGTCTGATTTCGACGATGGAGAACAGAAAAATGGATGGGGTTTTCATCGGCGTACTGGTGCTCTTCACCGCGCTGATCCTCGGCTTGGTTGCCGGTTGCGACAAGCTTGTGCAATACGGTCGCGGGGGGCGAGCATGACCTGGATGCTTTGGCTGGCGGGCGCCTCGACGGCCCTGCTGTTCGCGTATCTCGTCTTTGCGCTGCTGCGCGCGGAGGACATCGAATGAACGCGAACAATCTCTTTCAGACGGCGCTCTTCGTCGTCGTGTTGCTGGCAGCGGCCGTTCCGGTCGCGCGCTACCTGTCCGCGGTGATGGACGGCAGCTCGCGTGTCGTGCGCGTGTTCGGGCCGCTCGAACGCGCGCTGTACCGCATCGCCGGCGTCGATGCCGGCAGCGAGATGAACTGGAAGCAGTATGCAGTCGCGACGATCGCGTTCAACGCACTCGGCGCGCTGTTCCTCTACGGCCTGCTGCGCCTGCAGGGCTTCCTGCCCGGCAACCCGCAACAGTTCGGCGCGATGACGGTCGACGGCGCGTTCAACACGGCCGTCAGCTTCGTCACCAACACCAACTGGCAGGACTACACGCCCGAGCAGACCGTCAGCTACCTGACGCAGATGCTCGGCCTGACCGTGCAGAACTTCCTGTCGGCGGCGACCGGCATCGTCGTCGTGATCGCGCTGATCCGCGGCTTCGCGCGTCATACCGCGCAGACGATCGGCAACTTCTGGGTCGACCTCACGCGCGTGACGATGTACGTGCTCGTGCCGATGTCGATGATCATCGCCGCGCTGCTGATGAGCCAGGGCGTGATCCAGAACATGAAGTCGTATCAGGACGTGCCGGTGCTGCAGGCGAGCACCTATGCCGCGCCGAAGCTCGACGCGCAGGGCAATCCGGTGAAGGACGACAAGGGCAACGCGGTCACGGTGCCGACGCCGCTCACGAAGCAGACGCTCGCGATGGGCCCGGTTGCGTCGCAGGAAGCGATCAAGATGCTCGGCACCAACGGTGGCGGCTTCTTCAACGCGAACTCCGCGCACCCGTACGAGAACCCGACGCCGTTCGCGAACTTCCTGCAGATCTTCTCGATCCTGATCATCCCGGCCGCGCTGGCGCTCGTGTTCGGCCGCATGATCGGCGACCGCCGGCAGGGTATCGCCGTGCTCGCGGCGATGACGGTCGCGTTCGTGCTCGCGATCGGCGCCGAGGTAAGCGCCGAGCAGGGCGGCAACCCGACGCTCGCCGCGCTGCACGTCGACCAGTCGACGAACGCGCTGCAGCCGGGCGGCAACATGGAAGGCAAGGAAACGCGCTTCGGCATCGCGCAGACCGGCATCTTCACGGTCGCGACGACGGCCGCGTCGTGCGGCGCCGTCGACACGATGCACGATTCGCTGACGCCGCTCGGCGGCCTCGTGCCGATGCTGCTGATGCAACTCGGCGAGGTGATCTACGGCGGGGTTGGCTCGGGTCTCTACGGGATGCTCGTGTTCGCGCTGCTCGCGGTGTTCGTCGCCGGCCTGATGATCGGCCGCACGCCGGAATACGTCGGCAAGAAGATCGAGGCGTATGAGATGAAGATGGTGTCGATCGTCGTGCTGCTCACGCCGCTGCTGGTGCTGGTCGGCACGTCGATCGCCGTGCTTGCCGATGCGGGCAAGGCCGGCATCGCGAACCCGGGGCCGCACGGCTTCTCGGAAATCCTGTACGCGTTCAGCTCGGCCGCCAACAACAACGGCAGCGCGTTCGCGGGCCTGACGGTCGGCACGCCGTTCTACAACTGGATGACCGCGATCGCGATGTGGTTCGGCCGCTTCGGCACGATCGTTCCGGTGCTGGCGATCGCCGGCTCGCTGGCCGCGAAGAAGCGCATCGCGGTGACGAGCGGCACGCTGCCGACGCACGGTCCGCTGTTCGTCGTGCTGCTGCTCGGCACCGTGCTGCTGGTGGGCGCGCTGACCTACGTGCCGGCGCTTGCGCTCGGTCCGGGCGTCGAGCACCTGATGATGTGGCTGGGCGCGTAATGCGCGCCCGCATCGCGACACCTTGAAAAGACTCAAGAGATTGAAGAGATCGCAATGACTCAACATTCCGCAACACGGTCCATGTTCGACCCGGCGCTGCTGCGCCCGGCGATCGTGGACTCGTTCAAGAAACTCACGCCGCGCACGCAGTTCCGCAATCCGGTGATGTTCTGCGTGTACGTCGGCAGCATCCTGACCACGATCCTGTGGATCGCGGCGCTCGCCGGCCAGGCCGAGGCGCCCGCGGGCTTCATCCTCGCGATCGCGCTGTGGCTGTGGTTCACCGTGCTGTTCGCGAACTTCGCCGAAGCGCTCGCGGAAGGGCGCTCGAAGGCGCAGGCCGCGTCGCTGCGCAGCGCGAAGAAAGACGTGATGGCGAAGAAGCTCAACGAGCCGCATCCGAAGTCGCCGATCCGCATTACGACCGCGACCGAGCTGCGCAAGGGCGACGTCGTACTGGTCGAGGCCGGCGACGTGATCCCGGCCGACGGCGAGGTGGTCGATGGCGTCGCATCGGTCGACGAATCGGCGATCACCGGCGAATCCGCGCCCGTGATCCGTGAATCGGGCGGCGACTTCTCGTCGGTGACCGGCGGCACGCGCGTGCTGTCGGACTGGATCGTCGTCAAGGTCACCGCGAACCCGGGCGAGGCGTTCCTCGACCGGATGATCGCGATGGTCGAAGGCGCGAAGCGCAAGAAGACGCCGAACGAGATCGCGCTGACGATCCTGCTCGTCGCGCTGACGATCGTGATGCTGCTCGCGACCGCGACGCTGCTGCCGTTCTCGATGTTCTCGGTCGAAGCGATGAAGGCCGGCCACGTGGTGACGATCACCGCGCTCGTCGCGCTGCTCGTGTGCCTGATCCCGACGACGATCGGCGGGCTCCTGTCCGCGATCGGCGTGGCCGGGATGAGCCGGATGATGCAGGCGAACGTGATCGCGACGTCGGGCCGCGCGGTGGAAGCGGCCGGCGACGTCGACGTGCTGCTGCTCGACAAGACCGGCACGATCACGCTCGGCAACCGCCAGGCATCGACGTTCGTGCCGGCGCCGGGCGTGACCGAGGAAGCGCTGGCCGATGCCGCGCAACTGTCGTCGCTCGCCGACGAAACGCCGGAAGGCCGCAGCATCGTCGTGCTCGCGAAGGAGCGCTTCAACATTCGCCAGCGCGACATGGGGCAGCTGCACGCGACGTTCATCGGCTTCTCCGCGCAGACGCGGATGAGCGGCGTCGATCTGCCCGGCCGCGAGATCCGCAAGGGCGCGGCCGATGCGATCCGCAACTACGTCGAGTCGCACGGCAGCCGCTTCCCGGAAGAAGTGCGCCGCGCGGTCGACGAAGTCGCGCGCCGCGGCAGCACGCCGCTCGTCGTGGCCGACCTGCATGACGGCGCGGCCCGCGTGCTCGGCGTGATCGAGCTGAAGGACATCGTGAAGGGCGGCATCAAGGAGCGCTTCGCGGAGCTGCGCAAGATGGGCATCAAGACCGTGATGGTGACGGGCGACAACCGGCTGACGGCTGCTGCGATCGCGGCGGAAGCGGGCGTCGACGATTTCCTCGCGGAAGCGACGCCGGAAACGAAGCTCGCGACGATCCGCGAACACCAGGCCGCAGGGCGCCTCGTCGCGATGACGGGCGACGGCACCAACGACGCGCCGGCGCTCGCGCAGGCCGACGTCGCCGTGGCGATGAACACCGGCACGCAGGCCGCGAAGGAAGCCGGCAACATGGTCGACCTCGACTCGAACCCGACGAAGCTGATCGAGATCGTCGAGATCGGCAAGCAGATGCTGATGACGCGCGGTTCGCTGACGACGTTCTCGATCGCGAACGACATCGCGAAGTATTTCGCGATCATTCCGGCCGCGTTCGTGACCACTTATCCGCAGCTGCGCGTGCTCGACATCATGCACCTGACGTCGCCGGCGTCGGCGATCCTGTCGGCGGTGATCTTCAACGCGCTGATCATCGTCGCGCTGATTCCGCTCGCGCTGAAGGGCGTCACGTACCGGCCGCTCGGCGCCGCGTCGCTCCTGCGCCGCAACCTGCTGGTGTACGGCCTCGGCGGCGTGCTGCTGCCGTTCCCGTTCATCAAGCTGATCGACATGACGCTCGCTGCACTCGGCTGGGCCTGAGCCGGCCGTATTTGAAGGAAACATCATGAAAACGTTGATTCGTCCGCTCGTCGTGATCTTTGTCGTGCTGACCGCGGTGACGGGGCTCGCGTACCCGGCCGTGATGACCGTGTTCGGTCAGGCCGTGTTCCCGTCGCAGGCGAACGGCAGCCTGATCGAGAAGGACGGCAAGCCGGTCGGCTCCGCGCTGATCGGCCAGCAGTTCGATGCGCCGAAGTATTTCTGGGGCCGGCTGTCGGCCACGTCGCCGATGCCGTACAACGCGTCCGGCTCCGGCGGCTCGAACCTCGGCCCGCTGAACCCGTCGCTTGCCGACCAGGTGAAGGGGCGCATCGCCGCGCTGCACGATGCGGGCACCGACATGTCGAAGCCCGTGCCGGTCGACCTCGTGACGGCGTCGGCGAGCGGCCTCGATCCGGAGATCACGCCGGCCGCCGCCGCGTACCAGGTCGAGCGCGTCGCGAAGGCGCGCAACCTGGCGCCCGACGCGGTCGCGCAGCTCGTCGCCGCGAACACGACGGGCCGCCAGTTCGGCGTGCTCGGCGAACCGCGCGTGAACGTGCTGAAGTTGAACCTCGCACTCGACGCGGCGCAGGCCGCGCACTGACCGCGCGTCCGGGCTTCCGGCGGCAACCGGCATCCGGCGCGGCTCGATCCGCGCCGGACGCACCTTTTCCCGACGGCGCATGCGCCGTCTTTGCCTTTTGCGGCGATTTGGAACAACAATGCTCGTACTCGCGCGCATCCGGGCGCTCCGCCTTTCTGACGCATGAATCGTCCCGACCCAGACCAACTCCTCGACAAGCTGCAGCGTGACGAAGAAAAGCAGCGGCGCGGCCAGCTCAAGATCTTCTTCGGCGCATCGGCCGGTGTCGGCAAGACCTACGCGATGCTGCAGGCCGCTCGCCAGCGCCTGCAGGAAGGCGTCGACGTCGTCGTCGGCATCGTCGAGACCCACGGGCGCAGCGAAACCGCCGCGCTGCTCGACGGCCTCGATGTGCTGCCGCTCGCGCGCATCGACTATCGCGGCCGCACGCTCGCCGAGTTCGATCTCGATGGCGCGCTCGCGCGCCAGCCGCAACTGATCCTCGTCGATGAACTCGCACACTCGAACGTGCAGGGCGCACGGCACCTGAAGCGCTGGCAGGATGTGTACGAACTGCTCGATGCGGGCATCGACGTCTACACGACCGTCAACGTCCAGCACCTCGAAAGCCTGAACGACGTGGTCGGCGCGATCACCGGCATCCGCGTGTGGGAGACGGTGCCCGATCGCGTGTTCGACGCGGCCGATGAAGTCACGCTCGTCGACCTGCCGGCCGAGGAACTGCTCGAGCGGATGCGCGACGGCAAGGTCTATCTCGCGCAGCAGGCCGAGCGCGCGGTGCGCAACTTCTTCCGCAAGGGCAACCTGATCGCGCTGCGCGAACTGGCGCTGCGGCGTACGGCCGATCGCGTCGACGCGCAGATGCGCGAGTACCGCGCCGACCGCTCGATCCAGAGATCGGAAGAGGGTCGGGGAGGGAAAGAGTGTGAACTATCTTGTATATGTGTGTGTGGGGCGGTGTGATAAATAAAAAAAGACATAGAAAATTACAGATTGCAGGTGTATATAAATGAACA
>NZ_JAAGPO010000170.1:0-25246 GCF_017104825.1 Burkholderia sp. Ac-20345
TTGAACGCGCGCGGCATCGCGCTGCGCACCGACCTCGACCTGCTCGACGCGATCTGGCCCGAGCGGCCGGGGCTGCCCGGCGACGCGGTGTTCGAGCACGTGGCGCCGCAGGCCGACACGACGCGCGCGAGCAAGCTGGCCGAAGTGCGCCGCGCGATGCGTGCGCAGGGCGCGCAGTGGCATTTCGTGTCGACGCTCGACGACCTCGCATGGCTGTTCAACCTGCGTGGCGCCGACGTCAACTTCAATCCCGTATTCGTTGCGCACGCAATGATCGGCGCCGATCGCGCGACGCTGTTCGTCGCCGACGGCAAGGTGTCGCCGGCCTTGGCCGCGTCGCTCGCGCAGGACGGCGTCGACGTTCGTGCCTACGACGCCGCGCGCGCCGCACTCGCGGCGCTGCCTGACGGCGCGACGCTGCTGATCGACCCGCGCCGCGTGACGTTCGGCACGCTCGAGGCCGTGCCGGCCGGCGTGAAGCTCGTCGAGGCCGTGAATCCGTCGACGTTCGCGAAGTCGCGCAAGACGTCCACCGAGATCGAGCACGTGCGCGTGACGATGGAACACGACGGCGCCGCGCTCGCGGAATTCTTCACCTGGTTCGAACAGGCGGTGAACCGCGAGACGATTACCGAGCTGACGATCGAGGAGAAACTCACGGCCGCGCGCGCACGGCGCCCCGGCTATGTGTCGCCGAGCTTCGCGACGATCGCCGGCTTCAACGCGAACGGCGCGATGCCGCACTACCACGCGACGCCCGCGTCGCACGCGACGATCGCCGGCGACGGGCTGCTGCTGATCGATTCGGGCGGCCAATATGTCACCGGCACGACCGACATCACGCGCGTCGTGCCGGTCGGCACGGTCAGCGACCTGCAGCGGCGCGATTTCACGATCGTGCTGAAATCGATGATGGCGCTGTCGCGTGCCCGGTTCCCGCGCGGCATCCGCTCGCCGATGCTCGACGCGATCGCGCGCGCGCCGATGTGGGCGGCCGGGCTCGATTACGGCCACGGCACGGGGCATGGCGTCGGCTACTTCCTGAACGTGCACGAAGGCCCGCAGGTCATCTCGCACTACGCGCCGGCCGAGCCGTACACGGCGATGGAAGAGGGCATGATCACGTCGATCGAGCCGGGCGTGTACCGTCCCGGCCAGTGGGGCATCCGGATCGAGAACCTGGTCGTGAACCGCGCAGCCGGGCAGACCGAGTTCGGCGATTTCCTCGCATTCGAGACGCTGACGCTCTGCCCGATCGACACGCGCTGCGTGCTGATCGAAATGCTGCATGAAGAAGAACGCGCGTGGCTGAATGCGTATCATGCAACGGTGCGCGAGCGCGTCGGCCGGCACCTGAGCGGCGATGCCAAGGCGTGGCTCGACGCGCGCACGCAGCCGCTCTGACGCAACATGCGATAACGGCCGGACAACGGCCGAACGACAAAACCGAGGGCAAGCAATGGCGGACACCGCAGTGATCGTGGTCGACATGCAGCGCGGGCTGGTGCAGCGGGCGCGGCCCGCTTACCGGCTCGATGACGTGGTAGCGGGCATCAACCGGTTGACGGCGGCGGCGCGAGCGGCGAATGTGCCCGTGTGCTTCGTGCAGCACGACGGCGATGCGGACGACGATGTCGTGCCCGGCACGCCGGGTTGGGAACTGCATGAGGGGCTGGTCGTCGGGAACGACGACTGGCGCGTGCGCAAGCAGATGAGCGATTCGTTCCACGACACACCGCTCGCCGCGCAGCTCGACCGCCACGGCATCCGTTCGGTGCTGATCTGCGGCTATGCGACCGAGTTCTGCGTCGATTCGGCCGCGCGCCGCGCCGCGCTGCTCGGCTACCGGACGACCGTCGTGTCCGACCTGCACACGACGAACGAGCGCGCGCACCTGTCGGCCGCGCAGATCGTCGCGCACCATCACTTCGTATGGCAAAACAATTCGCTGTCGGGCAACCCGGTGACGCCGCGCCCGCTCGCGGACATCCTGGCGAAGGAGTTCGCATGACGATCAAGGCCGTGGTGTTCGATTTCGGCGGCGTGCTGATCGACTGGAGCCCCGAGTACCTTTACCGGGAACTGATTCCCGACGATGCGGAGCGCCGCTGGTTCCTCACGCATGTGTGCGCGATGGACTGGGTGATCCGCCAGGATGGCGGGCAAACGATCGAGGAAGGCACGGCCGAGCTCGTCGCGAAGTTCCCGGAGCACGAAGCGCTGATACGAGCGTTCTATGCGCGCTGGCACGAGATGATCGGCGGCGTGCTCGAAGAGGGCGCGGCACTCGTCGACCGGCTGGAGGCACAGGGGATGCCGCTGTTCGGGCTGACGAACTGGTCCGCGCAGACGTTTCCGTATGCGTGGGACAACTTCCCGGTGCTGCGGCGTTTCAGGGAGATCGTCGTGTCGGGCCGTGTGAAGCTCGTGAAACCCGATCCGGCGATCTACCGCGAGATGCATGCGCGGATCGAGCCGCACCTGCCGGGCATCGCGCCGCACGAACTCGTGTTCATCGACGACAACGCGAAGAATGCCGCGGCCGCGACGGCGCTCGGCTGGCACGGCATCCATCACACGAGTGCGGCGGCGACCGAGGCGCGGCTGCGCGAACTGGGCGCGCTCGCGTAAGCGGCAAGCGAGCAGCAGCCATCGGATAAAAAAAGCGGGCCAGCGGCCCGCTTTTTTGTTGTGCCGCTCCTGAAGCGGCCACCCTCGGTGCCTGGCCCCGCGTTGCCGCAGCGCCGGGCACCCGGGCCGAGCCGGTCAGCGGCTGATCGGCTTGTAGCGCAGACGCTTCGGCTTCGCGGCTTCCTCGCCGAGGCGTGCGCGCTTGTCGGCTTCGTACTCCTGGTAGTTGCCGTCGAAGAACGTGACCTGCGAATCGCCTTCGAATGCGAGGATGTGCGTCGCGATCCGGTCGAGGAACCAGCGATCGTGCGAGATCACCATCACCGAGCCCGCGAATTCGAGCAGCGCGTCTTCCAGCGCGCGCAGCGTTTCGACGTCGAGGTCGTTCGACGGTTCGTCGAGCAGCAGCACGTTGCCGCCGGAGATCAGCGTCTTCGCGAGGTGCAGGCGGCCGCGTTCACCGCCGGACAGGTTGCCGACGATCTTCTGCTGGTCGCCGCCCTTGAAGTTGAAGCGGCCGATGTACGCGCGCGACGGCGTTTCGTACTTGCCCACCGTCAGCACGTCGGCGCCGCCCGAGATTTCCTCGAACACCGTCTTCGTGCCGTCGAGCGCGTCGCGGCTCTGGTCGACGTACGCGAGCTTCACGGTCGGCCCCATCACGACTTCGCCCGAATCCGGCTGTTCCTTGCCCGTCAGCATTCGGAACAGCGTCGACTTGCCGGCACCGTTCGGCCCGATGATGCCGACGATCGCGCCAGCCGGGATCTTCAGGTTCAGGTTGTCTATCAGCAGGCGGTCGCCGAACGCCTTGCTGACGTTCTTGAACTCGATCACTTCGTTGCCGAGTCGGTCGCCGACCGGGATGAAGATTTCCTGCGTCTCGTTGCGCTTCTGGTATTCCTGGCTGTTCAGTTCCTCGAAGCGCGCGATACGTGCCTTCGACTTCGCCTGGCGGCCCTTCGGGTTCTGGCGCACCCACTCCAGTTCCTTCTTGATCGCCTTCTGGCGCGCCGATTCCGACGCTTCTTCCTGCTTCAGGCGCTCTTCCTTCTGGTCGAGCCAGCTGCTGTAGTTGCCCTTCCACGGAATGCCGTGGCCGCGGTCGAGTTCGAGAATCCACTCGGCCGCGTTGTCGAGGAAGTAGCGATCGTGGGTGACCGCGACGACGGTGCCCGGGAAGCGCACCAGGAACTGCTCGAGCCAGTCGACCGATTCCGCGTCGAGGTGGTTGGTCGGTTCGTCGAGCAGCAGCATGTCGGGCTTTTCGAGCAGCAGCTTGCACAGTGCGACGCGGCGCTTTTCACCGCCCGACAGGTGTTCGATCTTTGCGTCCCACGCCGGCAGGCGCAGTGCGTCGGCGGCCACTTCGAGCTGCTGCTCGGGGCTGCCGCCGTCGCTCGACGCGAGGATCGCTTCGTACTTCGCCTGCTCGGCCGCGAGCGCGTCGAAGTCGGCGTCCGGCTCGGCGTACGCCGCGTAGATTTCCTCGAGCTTCTTGTTCGCCTGGAACAGGTCGCCGAGGCCGTCCTCGACGGCTTCGCGCACCGTCTTCGTCGGGTCGAGCTGCGGCTCCTGCGGCAGGTAGCCGATGTTCAGGTTCGGCATCGGCGTCGCTTCGCCTTCGATGTCCTTGTCGACGCCCGCCATGATGCGGATCAGCGTCGACTTGCCCGAGCCGTTCAGGCCGAGCACGCCGATCTTCGCGCCGGGAAAGAACGACAGCGAGATGTCCTTCAGGATCTGGCGCTTGGGCGGCACGATCTTGCCGACCCGGTTCATCGTGAAAACGTATTGGGCCATTTGGGTGTGAAAGTCAGAAGTGGTTGAGACTGCCGCGCAGCGCGCTGGCGTGGCGGCGTCGGGTGATTCGGTACGGAGCGTGCCGCGCGCGGCGCGGCGGCAGCGCCGCGTGTCGGCGGCGCAAGCGGCTATTGTACTTCGCCACCGGCTGCCGCTGGCGCGATGCCGGCCTTTTGGCCAGGCCCGTGCTCACAGCCACGCGGCGACGCCGCCATGCCCCGAGCACGTGCCGCGCCGGTGGCGGCTGAAGCTGTACGTGCCGTCGCGGCAGCGCGCGCTTGCGCCTTCGGGCACGCGGCCCGATTTCGAATGGGCGGGCGAGTGCACGGTTTCGCCGTCGTGGTTGCGATACGTGTCGTGTCGGTCGAGATCGGCTTCGTTGGCGTAGCCGGGCGGTGCGCGGTACGCGTGTGCCGGAAGGGGCAGCGCGGCGCACGCGACGAAGAATGCGGCGGACACGGTCGCGATGCGCGTCGCGCGGCGGAGCAGGGCGGGCATGGTCTCTCTCGGTCTGTTGTTATCGGTTTGGGGCCGCATGTTAGCCGATCGGCAGAGAACCGGCGCCACGCGGCGGAGCGACGCTACGCCGCGCCCGACATCGATGCCGCGCCGTCGGCCTGCGCGGCGTCGAGGATCCATCGGCGGAATGCGGCGACCTTCGGCCGTTCCGCATGATGCGGCGGATAGACGAGGTAGTACGCGAAATCGTCGAGCCACGCGACGTCGGCGAGCTGCACGAGCCGGCCGCTTGCCAGCTCGCCGCGCACCATCGCGGCGGGCAGCAGCCCGGCGCCCTGGCCGGCGACGATCGCCTGCAGCAACAGGCCCGAGTCGTCGAACGCGGGGCCGCGCGGCGGGCCGAAATCGTCGATCCGCTGCGCGCCGAACCAGATGTGCCAGCCCTTGCGCTCGGCGTCGTGCAGCTGCGGCCAGCCGACAAGTTCGGCCGGCGTCGCCGGCAGGCCGAGCCGCGCGACGAGGTCGGGCGACGCGAGCGCGACGATCTCCACCGTCAGCAGGCGCTCGCTGCACAGCCCGATGTAGCGCCCGAGGCCATGACGGATCGCGACGTCGACGCCGTCGCGCGAGAAATCCGCGAGCGCGTGGCTCGTGACGACTTGCAGGTCGACGTCCGGGCAAGCGTCCCGGAACTGCGCGAGGCGCGGGACGAGCCACGCGGATGCGAAGAACGGCGTGACGCTCACCGTCAGCACGCCGCTGTCGGCGGCGCCCGACACGCGCTGCGACGCATCGGCGATCTGCCTGAATGCGTTGCGCACCGGCGGCAGGTAGTCGCGGCCGGCCGCCGTGAGCAGGATGCCGCGGTTGACGCGCTCGAACAGCTGCACGCCGAGATGCGTCTCGAGCGTGCGGATCATCTGGCTCACCGCGCCGGGCGTGACCGACAGCTCCTCGGCGGCTGCCTTCACCGACAGGTGGCGGGCAGCCGCTTCGAATGCGCGCAGCGCGTTGAGAGGCGGCAAGCGGGAACGAATCATTCAGTTTTTCTAAATCGAAAGTCCGACGAAATATCGTTTGAGACGATGCATACGCACGAGTACCGTTGACGCATCGGAGTGCATGCGTCGCGACGGCCGGTCGACGGCCGATGCGATCAACATAGTTCAACTATATCCATGAGGCAATCCGGACGCCGCCTGGCGGCCAGTGGAACCTGAGAGGAGCATCGTCATGAACCGCCCGGGCGCAGCGCGCCTTTTCTACGGCTGGTACGTGGTTGCGGCCGCGTTCGCCGTCACGTTCGTCGGTTTCGGCAGCGCGTACACGTTCAGCGCGTTCGTCGAGTCGCTGCAGCGGGATTTCGCCGCGTCGCGCGGGCAGATCTCGCTCGTGTTCTCGCTCGCCGGCTTCCTGTATTTCGGTTTCGGCATCGTCAGCGGGCCGCTGGCCGACCGCTTCGGTTCGCGGCGGCTGGCCATCGCCGGGATGCTGCTGACGGGCGCGGGGCTCGCGGCTGCCGGTGCCGCGCATACGCTGGTGCAGGTCTATGTCGCGTACGGGCTCGGTGTCGGTCTCGGCGTCGGCTGCGCGTATGTGCCGGCCGTCGGCGCCGTGCAGCGCTGGTTCGTGCGCCGGCGCGGCTTCGCGTCGGGGCTCGCGGTCGCCGGGATCGGTGTCGGCACGCTGGTGATGCCACCGCTCGCGTCCGCGCTGATCGCGCACGCCGGCTGGCGCGGCGCGTATTTCACGCTTGCTGTGATCGCGGTCGTGATCGGCGCGGGGATGTCGCTGCTGATCGAGAACGATCCGCGCGGGCGCGGGCTGCTGCCGGACGGGGAGGCGGCGCATGAGCCCGTCGAAGGCGGCGGTGCGAGAGTCACCGGGCGCGATGTGAGCGCTTCGGTGTCTGCCACCACCACGGGGCGCAAGCCGGCTGCCGCTTCGGCGCCTGCCGGCGCGACGGTGCGCGAAGCCGTCACGTCGCGTCCGTTCGCGAGCCTCTACGCGGCATGCCTCATCTGCTCGTTCGGCGTGTTCGTCCCGTTCGTTCACCTCGTGCCGTACGCGCTCGATCATGGCGTCTCTTCATCGACGGCCGTGCTGCTGCTCGGCGCGATCGGTGTCGGCAGCACGGCCGGCCGGTTTTTCCTCGGCGGCCTCGCCGACCGCTTCGGCCGCCGTACATCGCTGCTCGCGATGTTCGCGGGCATGGCCGTCGCGCTCGTCGCGTGGGCCGGTGCCGGCACCGTCTCGACGCTTGCCGCGTTCGCGCTCGTGTTCGGCGTGTTCTACGGCGGCTGGGTGGCCGTGTTGCCGGCGGTCGTGATGGACTACTTCGGCGGCCGCAACGTGAGCGGGATCATCGGCGTGCTTTACACGAGCGTCGCGTTCGGCACGCTGATCGGGCCGACCGCGGCCGGCTTCATCTACGACGCGGGCGGCGGCTATCTCGTGCCGATCCTGGCCAGCGCCGCCGCGAATGCGATCGCGTTCGCGATCGTCGCGACGACGGGGCGTGTGTCGACGGCCGCACGTGCGGCGCGCGGATAGGCGTGCTTCGGCCCGCGCACCGTCGCGAATTCCGGTAGGGTGGCCGGATCGTGAACCGAAGGCATGCAGCCGGGAGGCCCCATGACATTCGACGAAGTCCGGCAGATCGCACTGGCGTGGCGCGGTGTCGAGGAGGGCACGTCGTACGGCACGCCTGCACTCAAGGTGAAAGGCAAGATGCTCGCGCGGCTGCGCGAGGACGGCGACACGCTCGTCGTGAAGGGCGTCGGCCCCGACGAGCGCGCGTGGCTGATCGAATCGGAACCCGACGTCTATTACGTGACGGATCACTACGTCGGCTGGCCGATCGTGCTGGTGCGGCTGTCGGCGGCCCGTCCCGACGCCGTGAAAAACCTGCTTCTGCGAGAATGGCAGGCTGTCGTCCCCGCCAAATGGCGCGACGAGATGGCGCGCAGCGCGAGCTGACGCGCCGGTTGCGGCTGGCTGCCCGGCATCGCCGGGTGCCTGCGGCGCGCTCGCGAGCCACCGCGAGCGGGTACAAGCGTTGCATCGATCGACGTCGATGCAACAAGTGGTTCCATCGAAATTCTTCAATTGGTTCTTAGTGAAGAACCGTTTGATGCTTACACTCCTTCGCTTCGAAGGCAGCTGACGAAAGCCGACGGAATGGGCGCACGCGATGCGCCGGCGCCCTGCGCGCCACATCGCACCCGCAGCTTCGCAGAACTGCGTTGCGCACCGTTCCGGAACGGCCCCCGATCAGGCTGCGCGCCTGCATCCCGTGCACGCGCCGCATCCGGCCCGGCTCAAGAACCACAATCCCCCGTGCTGCCTTCACGCGATACCCGGCCATACCGGAACCGTTTTTTGGAGAGAGACAGATGAGTGGAAGCAACACAGGCCTCGGTACGGGCCTGAAGCAGCGGCACGTGACGATGATGTCGATTGCCGGCGTGATCGGCGCGGGCCTGTTCGTCGGCTCCGGCCACGCCATCGCGGAAGCCGGCCCGGCGTCGATCCTCGCGTATGCGATCGCGGGGGTGCTGGTCGTGCTGGTGATGCGCATGCTCGGCGAGATGGCCGTCGCGCATCCGGACAGCGGTTCGTTCTCCACCTATGCCGATCGCGCGATCGGCCATTGGGCCGGTTTCTCGATCGGCTGGCTGTACTGGTGGTTCTGGGTGCTCGTGATCCCGATCGAGGCGACCGCCGCCGCGACCATCCTCAATGCGTGGTTCCCCGGCGTTGCAACCTGGGTCTTTGCGCTCGGCATCACGCTGGTGCTGACGGTGACCAACCTCTTCTCGGTCAAGAATTACGGCGAATTCGAATTCTGGTTCGCGCTGATCAAGGTCGTCGCGATCGTCGTGTTCCTGTGCATCGGCGGCGCGGCGATCGTCGGCATCATTCCCGCCCCCGCCGTGTCGGGCGTGTCGAACCTGTTCGTGCATGACGGCTTCATGCCGCACGGCGCAGGCGCGGTGCTCGCGGCGATGCTGACGACGATGTTCTCGTTCCTCGGCACCGAGATCGTGACGATCGCGGCCGCCGAATCGGACAACCCGCAACGCCAGATCGTGCGCGCGACCAATTCGGTGATCTGGCGCATCACGCTGTTCTATCTCGGCTCGATTCTCGTCGTCGCGGCCATCGTGCCGTGGAACGACCCGCTGCTGCCGAAGCACGGCTCGTATCAGCGCGCGATGGAGCTGATCGGCATCCCGAACGCGAAGGCAATCATCGACGTGATCGTGCTCGTGTCGGTCGCGAGCTGCCTGAATTCGGCGCTGTACACCGCTTCCCGGATGCTGTTCTCGCTGTCCAGGCGCAAGGATGCGCCCGCGTTCCTGCACCGTACCGATTCGACCGGCACGCCGCGCGCGGCGGTGCTCGCATCGACCGCGTTCGGCTTCCTGACCGTGATCGCGAACTACCTGATGCCGGAGCAGGTGTTCGGCTTCCTGCTTGCGACGTCGGGCGCGATCGCGCTGCTCGTGTATCTCGTGATCGCGATCTCGCAGTTGCGGATGCGCAAGACGCTCGAATCGAGCGGCGCGGATCTGACGCTGCGGATGTGGCTGTTCCCGTGGCTCACGTGGGCCGTGATCCTGTTCATCTGCGGCACGCTGACCGTGATGTTCGTCAGTGAGGATCACCGGATGGAAGTGGGTGCGACGGCCGTGTTGGCGTTGATCGTGCTGCTGGCGTCGTGGCTGAACAAGCGTGGTCGCGATGCGCAGGCGAGTGAAGGGCGGCGCGTGTCGGCGACCTGATGGAGTGAAGTGATGGCGGGCGGAAAGCCTGCATCATGAAAAAATGGCCCGATTGGCATTTGCCGGTTGGGCCATTTGTTTTTCTGAACTCACCAGCGGACTTCAGCAGCGACACTCCGACGTGCCGGCATCCTCGTATCAGGATGGTTTCCGCTCGCCAGTTGCCGACAATTTCTTTGCCATCTTCTTTGTCGACGCCGTTGCGCAGATCGCCTTCGCCGCAGGAAGCATCGAGCCGTTACCCCATTCCTTGTGAGCCGACTTTTCGCAGGATGCGTCTCGCGCCTTCTTCCATTTTGAGATCCGTGCCTCGAGCGACGCTTTACGATCCGGGTGTTCGCTGACCAGCTTGTCGACGACTTTCTGTAGTTCGCGCTCGGCGACGATCTGGTCGCGCCAGGCGCAGAAATTCATGCTGGTCTGGCTCGAGTCGCAGTCGTTGAGTAGTGCGGCAACTTCGCTGGCCGGTAATCCGCTGCGCGCCGATATCTCGTCGGCCGGTGTCTGGTCTGCGAACGCCGTCGCCGACACCACCATGAACAGCAACAGGCAGTGCTTTTTCATCGCGTCCTCTGGGGTTGGAACGGCGCGGATTCCAGGCGTCGGCGGTTAACCAGGCCGTTCGATCGAATTGCGCGAAGGCGGCGCCCTTGGGCGTCGCGCGGGTGGATGTAGACGCGCTGGTTCATGTGCGATACGACACCGGTATCGTTGTTCTGATTCGCGGACTGCAGCGCCGCCAGTGCGCCGGTATTGCCTGCGTTATAGGTATAGCTGACCAGCTCATCGAATTGCGCCTGTGTGAGTTCGCGCTGTGTGACGCTCCTGCGCACTTGAGATTCTGCGGTGCTCACGCGGGCCGCCAACTGTGCATTGACCTGTGCTGGAGTTACCGGGCGGCGCAATTCCTCGGGTGTGCATGGTCCGCTGTGCGCGAGCGTTCCCACGCCGAAGGTACAGTTGTTCGCCTGATCGTTGTAATAGTGCATGACCGCTTGTTCGCGGTCACGCAGCGCCGCCCAGCCGGCTTCGCTCAGGCGCATGTTTTCGTTTGCCATCCTTGTCCTCTCAGTGCTTTTTTCTGGGCCCACGACGGTCACGAGGGCAGGGCACTTTATCATCGGGCTGTTACGACAAGAAGGTTGTGGCGCCCCGTGCTGCGCGGGGCGCTACGCTCGACCGTTGCAGGACACTCCACTTTCGGGGGCCGAGATGCTTGGTCTGGGTGACAATACCTTCGACAAGATGGTTACAGTCAGTCAACTCGAGTTGAACGACGCCGGACACATAAAAACAAAAAACCCCTTGCGGCGCCGAGGCCGCAAGGGGTTTTCCTTTCCGCGTATCGCAGTACGCCGAGGTTATTCGCTCAGACGTTGAACAGGAAGTTCATCACGTCGCCGTCGTGCACGACATATTCCTTCCCTTCCGCGCGCATCTTGCCGGCTTCCTTCGCGCCTTGCTCGCCCTTGTACGTGACGAAGTCGTCGAACGCGATCGTCTGCGCGCGGATGAAGCCGCGCTCGAAGTCGGTGTGGATCACGCCGGCCGCCTGCGGCGCCGTGTCGCCGATATGGATCGTCCACGCGCGCACTTCCTTCACGCCCGCGGTGAAGTAGGTCTGCAGGCCGAGCAGCTTGAAGCCCGCGCGGATCACGCGGTCGAGGCCCGGCTCTTCCATGCCCATGTCGGCGAGGAACGCTTCCTTGTCCGCGTCGTCGAGATCGGCGATTTCCGCCTCGATCGCTGCGCACACGGCCACGACCGGCGCGTTCTCGCTTTCCGCGTACTTGCGCACCGCGTCGAGGTGCGGGTTGTTCTCGAAGCCGTCGTCCTTCACGTTGGCGACGTACATCGTCGGCTTCGCGGTAATCAGGCAGAACGGCTTGAGCAGCGCCTGTTCGTCGTCCGACAGCGCGAGGCCGCGCACGGCCTTGCCCTGGTCGAGCTGCGCGCGCACCTTCTCGAGCACCGCGACGAGCTTCGCCGCTTCCTTGTCGTTGCCCGATTTCGCGGCCTTCGAGTAGCGCGTGAGCGCCTTCTCGACGGTGCCGAGGTCGGCGAGCGCGAGTTCGGTGTTGATCACTTCGATGTCGTCGATCGGGCTGACCTTGCCGGCGACGTGAATGACGTTCTCGTCCTCGAAGCAGCGCACGACGTGCGTGATCGCATCGGTTTCGCGGATGTTCGCGAGGAACTGGTTGCCGAGGCCTTCACCCTTGCTCGCGCCCGCGACGAGGCCCGCGATGTCGACGAATTCGACGACGGCCGGCACGACACGCTCCGGCTTGACGATTTCGGAGAGCGCCTTGAGGCGCGTATCGGGCACTTCGACGATGCCGACGTTCGGCTCGATCGTGCAGAACGGGTAGTTCTCGGCGGCGATGCCGGCCTTGGTCAGCGCATTGAACAGGGTGGACTTGCCGACGTTGGGCAAGCCGACGATGCCGCATTTGAGACTCATGGAATCCTTCGGACGGGTGTGGCGGCGCGGCCGGACAGGGCACGGCGGCGCGGGAAAAAAGGGCGGCCGGCGCTTGGGACGCGGCGGGCCGACGGTCAAAGTCGCTATTGTACCGTGCCGACGCCCCGGATTCCGGGCTGGCGCCGAACGGCCGATGCGGCGGGGCGCCGCGCTGCCGCATCGGCCTGCGATTCTGCTGATTTCCCGCAAAGTCCGGCCGCGTAAGGGTTTGGCCCCGCGGCTATAATGCCCGCCATGACTGCCCACCACACCTTCGACGTCGCCGTGGTCGGCGGCGGGCTCGTCGGCAAGACGGCCGCGCTCGCGCTGACCCAGTCCGGCTACAAGACAGCCTTGCTTGCCCAGCCGGCCACGCCGCGTCCCGCCGATCTCGCGTTCGACACGCGCGTCTACGCGCTGTCCTCCAGTTCGCAGGCGCTGCTCGAGCGACTGCGGGTCTGGCAGGCGCTCGAGCACAGCCGGCTCGCACCGGTCTACGACATGCGCGTGTACGGCGATGCGCACGCCGAACTGCATTTCTCCGCGTACCAGGCTTCCGTGCCGCAGCTCGCGTGGATCGCCGAATCGTCTCTGGTCGAGGCGTCGCTCGACGCCGCGCTGCGGTTCCAGCCGAACCTCACGTGGTTCGATGCGCGCGCGCAGGGCTTCGACGTGCGCGACGACGCGGCCGTGCTCACGCTGTCGTCGGGGCAGGTGCTGGAAGCGGACCTCGTCGTCGGCGCGGACGGCGCGCATTCGTGGGTGCGATCGCAAATGGGGGCCAAAATCGAACGGCGCGACTACCGGCAGACGGGCGTCGTCGCGAATTTCAAGGCGTCGCTGCCGCACCGCGAGACGGCCTACCAGTGGTTCCACGAAGGCGAGATCGTCGCGCTGCTGCCGCTGCCGGACGGCCATGTGTCGCTCGTCTGGTCCGCGCACACCGCGCATGCGGACGAATTGCTCGCACTCGATCCGGCGCAGCTCGCGGCCGAGGTCGAGCGCGTGTCGCATGGCCAGGTCGGCACGCTCGACTGCGTGACGCCGGCCGCCGGCTTCCCGCTGGCGCTGCAGACGGTCGACAAGCTGATCGCGCCGCGCGTCGCGCTCGTCGGCGATGCCGCGCACCTGATCCACCCGCTCGCGGGGCAGGGGATGAACCTCGGGCTGCGCGACGTCGCGGCGCTTGCCGACGCGATCGCGGGCAAGGAAAGCTTCCGCAACCTTGGCGATACGGTGCTGCTGCGCCGCTACGAGCGTTCGCGCCGCGAGGACATCCGCGCGCTGATGGTCGCGACCGACGGGCTGCAGCGGCTGTTCGCGGTGCCGGGTTCGCTCGCGAAGGCCGTGCGCAACGCGGGCATGGCCTTCGTCGGCGCGCAGCCGCTCGTGAAGCGCTGGCTCGTGTCGGCCGCGCTCGGCTGATCGAACCTTCGGCCGCTTCGCCGGTCGGACACGGTTCCGTTACGGCGTACACTGTGCCGTGCACACCGATTGAGCTGAAGGAAGATTTCGATGAAAAAAACGATCCGCATCGCGTCGCTGGCGCTGGCCGTCACGATGGCGACGCTTGGCTGCACCGCGCAGGCAGACCAGACCACCGACAAGCTGAAAGCTACGCTGCAGGCCCGCCTCGGCAGCGACGCGCCGATCAAGAGCGTGTCGAAATCGCCGGTCGCGGGCCTTTACGAAGTGAACCTCGGCTCGCAGATCATCTATAGCGATGCAGCAGGCGACTACGTGCTGCTCGGCGATCTCGTCGACACCAAGACGCACAAGAACCTGACCGACGCACGCCTGTCCGAAATCAACAAGATCGACTTCGCGAGCCTGCCGTTCGCGAATGCGATCAAGGTCGTCAAGGGCAACGGCGCGCGCAAGATCGCGGTGTTCTCCGATCCGAACTGCCCGTACTGCAAGAAGCTCGAGACGACGCTGCAGTCGGTCGATAACGTGACCGTCTATACGTTCCTGTACCCGGTGCTGTCGCCGGATTCGACCGCGAAGTCGAAGGCGATCTGGTGTGCGACCGACCGCGCGAAAACGTGGGAGGGCTGGATGCTCGACCACCGCGCACCGTCCGGCGCCGGCACCTGCGATACCACCGCGCTCGACAAGAACCTCGCGCTCGGCCGCGGGATGAACGTCACGGGCACGCCGACGATCTTCCTGCCGGACGGCCGTCGCCTGCCGGGCGCCGTGTCGGCCGACCAGCTCAACCAGGCGCTCGCCTCGAGCAAGTAATCGACGACACGCCGGGCCGCATGGCCTGGCCAGCGAGGGGCGCCCGCATCTGCCGGCGCCTCTCTTCGTTTCCGCCGCCGTATTCGACCGACCGATTGCCACGATGACCCAGCCGATCCGCTATTCGATTGTCCCGAAAGATCTTGCCGCGCACCTGTTCGAAGTGTCGGTGACGGTCACCGATCCCGACCCCGAAGGCCAGCGCTTTTCGCTGCCGGTGTGGATTCCGGGCAGCTACCTCGTGCGCGAGTTCGCGCGCAACATCGTGACGCTCGGCGCATTCAACGACGCGGGCCGCAAGGTGCGGATCGCGAAGACCGACAAGCACACGTGGCAGGCCGCGCCCGTGAACGGCGCGCTGACGCTGCGCTACGACGTATATGCGTGGGACCTGTCGGTGCGCTCCGCGTATCTCGACGAATCGGGCGGCTTTTTCAACGCGACGGCCGTGTTCCTGAGCGTCGCCGGCCGCGAGGACGCGCCGTGCGAAGTCGACATCGCAAAGCCGGCCGGCGCGGCGTTCCGCGCATGGCGCGTCGGCACCGCGTTGCCCGAGGCGCGCGGCACGAAGCGCTACGGGTTTGGCGCGTACCGTGCGTCGAACTACGACGAGCTTTCCGACCATCCGGTGACGATCGGCGAATTCGCGCTCGCGACGTTCGACGCGCACGGCGTGCCGCACGACATCGTGATCGCGGGGCGCGTGACACAGCTCGACATGGAGCGCCTGCGTACCGACCTGAAGCGCGTGTGCGAAGCACAGATCGCACTGTTCGAGCCGAAATCGAAGAAAGCGCCGATGGATCGCTACGTGTTCATGACGCTCGCGGTCAGCGACGGCTACGGCGGCCTCGAGCATCGCGCGTCGACCGCGCTGATCTGCAATCGCACCGACCTGCCGGTGAAGGGGCGGCCCGAAACGACGGAAGGCTATCGCACGTATCTCGGTCTCTGCAGCCACGAGTACTTCCATACGTGGAATGTGAAGCGCATCAAGCCGGCGGCGTTCGTGCCGTACGACCTGACGAAGGAAAACTACACGTCGCTGCTGTGGCTGTTCGAGGGCTTCACGTCCTATTACGACGACCTGATGCTGGTGCGCAGCGGGCTGATGTCGCAGGACGAATATTTCGCGGCGCTCGGCCGTACGGTCGGCGGCGTGCTGCGTGGCACGGGGCGCCTGAAGCAGAGCGTCGCGGAAAGCTCGTTCGACGCATGGATCAAGTATTACCGCCAGGACGAGAACGCGACCAACGCGATCGTCAGCTACTACACGAAGGGTTCGCTCGTCGCGCTCGCCTTCGATCTCGCGATCCGCGCGCAGACGCGCAACAAGAAGTCGCTCGACGACGTGATGCGCCTGCTGTGGCAACGCTACGGCCGTGACTTCTATCGCGGCAAGCAGGCGGGTGTCGAGGAAAACGAAGTCGAGGCGCTGATCGAGGAAGCGACGGGCGTCGCGCTCGGCCGCCTGTTCGCCGATGCCGTGCACGGCACGCGCGATCTGCCGCTCACCGAACTGCTTGCACCGTTCGGCGTGACGCTCGCGCCCGATGTAGCGAACGGCGCGACCGCGAAGCCGACGATCGGGGCACGCCTGCGCGGCGGCGCGGACTGCACGTTCGCGGCCGTCTATGAAGGCGGCGCCGCACATCGCGCGGGGCTGTCGGCCGGCGACACGCTGATCGCGGTCGACGGGCTGCGCGTCACGGGTACCAACCTCGACGCGCTGCTCGCGCGCTACCGCCCGGGTGACAAGGTCGAGGTTCACGCGTTCCGCCGCGACGAGCTGCGCACTGCGAAACTGAAGCTCGACGGCCCCGAGATCACGCGCTACCGGCTGACGGCGGCCGCGAAGCCGGCTGCGGTCTCGAAGGCCCGGGAGGCCTGGCTGAAGGGTTGAGCGTACCGAAGCGGGTATCGGGGCATGATCACGGATTGTTCTGCTGTTGCAACAATCCGTCGCCCTGAACCCGCTTTTTCGCGGTCATGCGGCCACGCACAATGGCGTCACTCGCGCTAACAAAGCGCAACCCTACTGGAGCCTGACATGACGACCATTCTGCAAATCAATTCCGCCGCGCGTTCGCAAGGTGCGCAATCCACGCTGCTGGCCAACGAACTGACGGCAAAGCTGCAACAATCGAACCCTGGCGCGAAGGTCGTGGTTCGTGACCTGCTGGCCGATGCGCTGCCGCACCTCGACGAATCGGTGCTGGGCGCGTTCTTCACGCCGGCCGACCAGCGCACCGCGGAACAGAATGCGATCGTCGCGAAGAGCGATGCACTGATCGCCGAACTGCAAGCTGCCGACGTCATCGTGATCGGTGCACCGATGTACAACTTCGGCATCTCGTCGCAACTGAAGACGTACTTCGACTGGATCGCACGTGCAGGCGTCACGTTCCGCTACACTGAGAACGGTCCGGAAGGCCTGATCAAGGGCAAGAAGGTTCACGTGGTGACGGCCCGTGGCGGTAAGTACGCCGGTACGCCGAACGACAGCCAGACCCCGTACCTGCGCACGTTCCTCGGCTTCGTCGGCATGACCGACGTGAGCTTCATCTTCGCGGAAGGCCTGAACCTCGGGCCGGATGCGCAGAGCGCCGCGCTCGCCAGCGCACGCGAAGCGATCGCCGCTGCGTAAGGCCGATGCGGGTGCGCCGCACCCGCTGCATCGTCCGATAAAAAAACGCCGCGTCCCGAAAGGGGCGCGGCGTTTTTGCATGCCGGCTGGCGAAAGAATCGCTGGCCGGGCGCGACCGTTATGCGAGCGTTTCGGCCACTTCCGGCAGGCGCCAGTCGATCGCTTCGCGGCCTGCATCGACCAGATAATCGTTCGCGAGCGCGAAATGGCGGCAGCCGAGGAAGCCGCGATGCGCGGACAGCGGCGACGGATGCGGTGCCTCGAGCACGCAGTGCGCGCTTGCGTCGAACAGTGCGCGCTTCGCCTGCGCGTGCGCGCCCCACAGCATGAAGACGAGCCCGCGATGGCGCCCGGCGAGTTCGCGGATCAGCGTGTCCGTGCACTGTTCCCAGCCGCGCTTCGCATGGCTCGCGGCTGCACCGCGCTCCACCGTCAGCACCGTGTTGAGCAGCAGCACGCCCTGGCGTGCCCAGGTGTCGAGGCAACCGTGGCGCGGCGTGTCATGACCGAAGTTCGCGGCGATTTCCTTGAAGATGTTGCGCAGCGACGGCGGGGTGCGCACGGCCGGCGGCACCGAGAACGCGAGCCCATGCGCCTGCGGCGTGCCGCGATCGTCGCCGTGGTACGGATCCTGGCCGAGGATTACGACCTTCACGTCGTCCGGGCTCGTCAGGCGCAGTGCGCGGAACACGTCGGTCGGATAGACCGCCTTGCCGGCCGCACGCTCGTCATCGACGAAGCGGCACAGCGGTGCATATGCGTCGCTGTCGGTGAAGGGTTTCAGCACGTCGCGCCAGACGGTCGGCAGCGCGTCGAATTGCGCGGCGAGGTGCGGAACGTCGGCGGCAACGGGCTGCGGTGCCGTCGAGGCCGCAGCCGGTGCGGCGGCTTTTTTTGCGGGCTTGCGTCCGGCCGCGGGCGCGTCGGGCGCCGGGGACGGAATATCGGCCGGTGCCGTTTCCGGCACGGGATCGTCGAACAGCGACGCCTGTTGCGGCGCGCGGGAAGTCTTGCGGGTTGCCATGCGTGATGCGTGTTATTGCGCGCGCAGCCGGTAGCCGCGCTGCGCCTTGCTGATATTTTCGGGAGCGAGGCCCGGCAGCGCTTGCTGCAGTTCGGCGGCGAGCGTTGCGAGCGCCGCTTCCGGGCCGTCGATCAGTTCGAGTTCGATTTCGCTGATCGGTTCGCGGCGCGTTTCGTGTTCCGCCTGGACGACGATCTCGCCGAGGTCCACCGCGGCTTCGACGGTTGCGCCACCGATTGCGATGCGCCACAGCGTACGCGAAAAATCCGTGCGGAACAGCGCCGACAGCGTGCCGGCCGCGTCATTCAGCGCGGCGGCGGCTTCCGGCACGTCGCAAGCCGCGACGAGCGCATCGATCTCGAGCGCGTCGCCGGCGACCGGCAATTCCCATTCGTGGCGGCGATGCAGGCCGCCTTCCGCGCTGCCGACCGTCTTGAACGTCTGTAGCCAGCCTTGCGGCGCGCGGCGCACGCGCACCGCGCTCTTCGAGCGGGCCAGCGCGAGATCGGGCGTGTCGTAATAGACGTTCGCGAGCGTGATGTCGTGACCGGGTTCGCCGGTCAGCGTCTCGAAGAAGCGTCGCGCGGCGTCGGCCTGGCCGGCCGGCAGCGCGAGCTTGATTTCCTTTTCGATCGCCATCAGAAGAACATCCGTGCGAGCTCTTCGCCCGGCTGATCGGCGCGCATGAACGCTTCGCCGACGAGGAACGTGTTCACGTTCGCCGCACGCATCGTGTCGACGTCGGTGCGCGACAGGATGCCCGATTCGGTCACGACGATCCGGTCCGCCGGAATCATGTCGAGCATGTCGAGCGTGGTCTGGATCGACGTCTCGAACGTGCGCAGGTTGCGGTTGTTGATGCCGAGCAGCGGCGTCTTGAGCGTCAGCGCCTGTTCCATCTCGTTGCGATCGTGTACTTCGACCAGCACCGCGAGGCCGAGCGAGTGCGCATACGCTTCGAGATCCTGCATCAACGGTGTGTCGAGCGCGGCGGCGATCAGCAGGATCGCGTCGGCGCCCATCGCGCGCGCTTCGATGATCTGGTACGCGTCGACGATGAAGTCCTTGCGCAGCACCGGCAGCGTGCAGGCCGCGCGCGCTTCCTCGAGATAGCGGACGCTGCCCTGGAAGAACTGCTCGTCGGTCAGCACCGACAGGCACGCGGCGCCATGCTCCGCATACGAGCGTGCGATGTCGGCCGGCACGAAATGCTCGCGCAGCACGCCTTTCGACGGGCTTGCCTTCTTGATTTCGGAAATCACGGCCGCGTGGCCGGCCGCATGCTTCGCGCGCAGTGCGCCGACGAAGTCGCGCAGGTCGCGTGCGGATGCTTCCAGTTTCAGTGCCTCGAGCGGCGCGCTGCGCATGGCCGCCGCGACTTCTTCGCGCTTGACGGCGATGATTCGGTCGAGAATGTCGCTCATGTGGATTCCTGCTTGATTCGTAAGGGGAGTCAGCGCTTGAACTGCTGCGTGAAGCGCACGAGTTCATCGACTTTCGCACGGGCCTTGCCGCTCGCGATCGCTTCGCGGGCGAGCTGGATGCCGTCCGCGATCGATTCGGCGACGTTCGCCGCATAGAGTGCGGTGCCCGCGTTCAGCGTGACGATCTCGCGTGCGACGCTCGGCTGGTTGTCCAGCGCGCCGAGCAGCATCGTGCGCGATTCGTCGGCATTTTCCACCTTCAGCGTGCGGTTCGACACCATCTGCAGGCCGAAGTCTTCCGGATGGATCTCGTATTCGTGCACCTTGCCGTCGCGCAGCTCGCCGACGAGCGTCGCCGCGCCGAGCGATACCTCGTCCATCCCGTCCTTGCCGTACACGACCAGCACGTGCTGCGCGCCCAGACGCTGCATCACGCGCACCTGGATGCCGACGAGGTCGGGGTGGAACACGCCCATCAACTGGTTCGGCGCGCCGGCCGGATTGGTCAGCGGGCCGAGGATGTTGAAGATCGTGCGTACGCCGAGCTCACGGCGCACGGCCGCGATGTTCTTCATCGCCGGGTGATGGTTCGGCGCGAACATGAAGCCCATGCCCGTTTCGGCGATCGACGCGGCAACCTGGTCGGATTGCAGGTCGATGTTCACGCCGAGCGCCTCGAGCACGTCGGCGCTGCCGGACTTGCTCGATACGCCGCGGTTGCCGTGCTTCGCGACTTTCGCGCCGGCCGCGGCCGTGACGAACATCGATGCGGTCGAGATGTTGAACGTGTGCGAGCCGTCACCGCCGGTGCCGACGATGTCGACGAAGTTCGAGTTGTCCTGCACCTCGACGTGGTTCGCGAATTCGCGCATCACGGTCGCGGCGGCGGCGATCTCGCCGATCGTCTCCTTCTTCACGCGCAGCCCGGTGATGATCGCGGCCGCCATCACGGGCGACATGTCGCCGCGCATGATGAGCCGCATCAGGTGCAGCATCTCGTCGTGGAAGATCTCGCGGTGTTCGATCGTGCGCTGCAGCGCTTCCTGAGGGGTAATCGTCATCGTGAGGCTCCCGTCAGGCGGCTTGCGCGGCTGCGGCGCGTGCCTGTTTCAGGAAATTCTCGAGCAGCGCATGGCCATGCTCGGACAGGATCGATTCCGGGTGGAACTGCACGCCTTCGATCGGCAGCGTCTTGTGGCGCACGCCCATGATTTCGCCGTCGTCGGTCCACGCGGACACCTCGAGGCAGTCGGGCAGCGATTCGCGCTCGATCGCGAGCGAGTGATAGCGCGTGACGTCGAAGTGCTTCGGCAGGTCGGCGAACACGCCGTGGCAGTCGGTTTCGATCTTGCTCACCTTGCCGTGCATGATGGTCTTCGCGCGCACGACGCGGCCGCCGAATGCCTCGCCGATCGCCTGATGGCCGAGGCAGACGCCGAGGATCGGCTTCTTGCCCGCGAATTCCTTGAGCACGTCGAGCGTGATGCCCGCGTGCTGCGGGTTGCTCGGGCCGGGCGACAGGCAGATTGCGTCGGGATTCAGGCTCGCGATTTCGTCGAGCGTGATTTCGTCGTTGCGGTAGGTGCGCACATCCTCGCCGAGTTCACCGAAGTACTGGACCAGGTTGTAGGTAAACGAGTCGTAGTTGTCGATCATGAGCAGCATGGTCAGTCTCCGGTCAGAAGTCGCTATCGAGGCCGTCCTGGACCTGTTCGGCCGCACGCAGCACCGCGCGCGCCTTGTTTTCGGTCTCTTGCCATTCGGATTCGGGCACCGAATCCGCGACGACGCCGGCCGCCGCTTGCACATACAGGTTGCCGTTGTGGATCAGGCCCGTGCGGATCGCGATCGCGAGATCCATCTCGCCCGAGAACGACAGGTAGCCGACGGCGCCGCCGTACAACCCGCGCTTGACCGGCTCGAGTTCGTCGATCAGTTCCATCGCACGTACCTTCGGCGCGCCGGACAGCGTGCCGGCCGGGAACGTCGCGCGCAGCACGTCGTAGTTCGTCATGCCGGGCTTCAGCTTGCCTTCGACCGAGCTGACGATGTGCTGCACGTGCGAGTATTTCTCGATGACCATCTGGTCGGTCACGTGCACCGAGCCGATTTCCGCGATGCGGCCGACGTCGTTGCGCGCGAGGTCGATCAGCATCACGTGTTCGGCGATCTCCTTCGGGTCGTTGAGCAGCTCGGTCGCGAGCTCCGCGTCGCGCTCGGGCGTGTTGCCACGCGGGCGCGTGCCGGCGAGCGGGCGGATCGTGACGATCTGGTCTTCGCCGCGCTTTTCCTGGCGCACGAGGATTTCCGGCGAGGCGCCGACCACGTGGAAATCGCCAAAGTTGTAGTAGTACATGTACGGCGACGGGTTCAGCGAGCGCAGCGCGCGATACAGCGACAGCGGATTGTCGCGGTAAGGCTTCGTCAGACGCTGGCCGACCTGGATCTGCATCAGCTCGCCGGCCGCGATGTATTCCTTCGCCTGGCGCACGGCGGCCAGATAGTCGTCCTTCTTGAACTCGCGGAATGTCTCGGTGCGCACGCTCGCCGACGTGACGGGTGGCTGCACGGTCGTGCGCAGGCGCTGCTTCAGTTCGCGCAGGCGCTGCTTTGCCTTCGTGTACGCCTCGGACTGGCTCGGGTCCGCGTAGATGATCAGGTACAGCTTGCCGGCCAGGTTGTCGATCACCGCGACTTCCTCGGTCAGCAGCAACTGGATGTCGGGCAGGCCGAGATCGTCGCGCGGCGCGGTGTTCGCGAGCTTTTTCTCGATGTAGCGCACCGCGTCGTAGCCGAAATAGCCGGCGAGACCGCCGCAGAAACGCGGCAGGCCCGGTCGCTGCGCCACCTTGAAGCGCGCCTGGAACGATTCGATGAACTGGAACGGGTCGCCGTCGTGCGTCTCGACGACCTGGCCGTCGCGCACGACTTCCGACACGCCGTTGCGGGTACGCACGAGCGTACGGGCGGGCAGGCCGATGAACGAATAGCGGCCGAAGCGTTCGCCGCCGACTACCGATTCGAGCAGGAACGAGTTGGCGCCCGAGCGTTCGGGCTGGGCCAGCTTCAGGTAGAGGGACAGCGGCGTTTCGAGATCGGCGAGGGCTTCCGCGATCAGCGGGATGCGGTTGTAGCCTTCGTTCGCGAGCGATTGAAATTCGAGTTCGGTCATGTTCCGGTCCTGTTCGGGACGAGCGGCGCGAGCGCCAGGGATCACTTGACGCTGCGCGGGTTGCCGTCGGCGAAAGGGCGGTCGATCGAGAAGTGCCTGTTGCCGGCCGGCACTCCGGGCGTGAACGTCGCGAGCCTGCAGCCGAGCCTGAACGCAAGCGTTCGGACGCGGTAGAACTCGAGGTGGTGCGACGATCGGCGCGCGGATGCGCAGCGAGATAAAAAACGGCGCTGAAGACGTGCTTCAGCGTACCTCATCGAAGAGGTTAGCGCGACCAGCGACGCCAGGGCCAGGCTCCCCGGTCGATGCTGCTCAGACTCCGTTTTTTATTCAGAAACATGCAGATGGAAGAAATGATCAGAGGGTTGGCCGGCCGGCGTTGTGCGCGGAGATCGCGCGAGCTGCGACCAGCAACGAATCGACTATACCATCCGAATTTATCGTTTGTATAGCTTTGCCGTGGTTGTAGCCGTACGGCACTGTCAGCGTCGCCATCCCGGCTGCGCGGCCTGCCAGCGCATCGTTTTCCGAGTCGCCGATCGCGACCGCCGCATCCGGTGCGACGCCGAGCGCGTTGCAGGCCGTCAGCATCGGCAGCGGGTCGGGCTTCTTGCGCGCGACGCTGTCGCCGCCGAGCACGATGCCGAAGCAATCAGCCAGCCCGTACTGCTCGAGCAGCTCGACCGCGAAGCGATGCGGCTTGTTCGTCACGCACGCGAGCCGGATGCCGGCCGCACGCAGCGCGTCGAGGCCGGCGGTCACGTCCGGATAGAGGCGCGCGTGGCGGCCGTTGATCTTTGCGTATTCGGTTTGATAGATCGCCAGCGCGTCGTCGAAGCGCGCGTGCGCTTCGTCAGCCGGGAAGCGCGGCTTCAGCACGCTCTGGATCAGGTGTTCGGAGCCCTTGCCGACATAGCCGATCACCTCGTCGCGCGACGTGGCCGGCGCGCCGAGCTGCGCGAGCATCCCGTTCAGGCCGGCCGTGAAATCGTCGGCCGTATCGACCATCGTGCCGTCGAGATCGATCAGCGCCGCGTCGATGCGCGGCGTGGCGAAGCGGATCGGGGCGGCGTCCGTTGCGGCCCCGGCCGGCGCATGGCCGGCGAGCGACGAGTCGGCCACGGCGTCAGCTCCGCTCGACGGTGGCGAGCGCGGCGCGCATCTCGTCGATCACCTTGCGGTAGTCGGGCTTGCCGAAGATCGCCGAACCCGCGACGAAGGTGTCGGCACCGGCCGCCGCGATTTCCGCGATATTGTCGGTCTTCACGCCGCCGTCGACTTCGAGCAGGATCTCGCGGCCGGTGCGCTCGGTGTACGCGTCGATGCGTGCACGTGCTTCGCGCAGCTTGTTCAGCGTTTCCGGAATGAACGACTGGCCGCCGAAGCCCGGGTTGACCGACATCAGCAGCACGAAGTCGAGGCGGTCCATCACGTGGTCGAGGTAGTTCAGCGGCGTGGCCGGGTTGAACACGAGGCCAGCCTTGCAGCCGTGGTCGCGGATCAGCGACAGCGTGCGGTCGATGTGATCGGAGCCTTCCGGGTGGAAGCTGATCAGGTTTGCGCCGGCCTTCGCAAAATCGGGCACGATCCGGTCGACCGGGCGCACCATCAGGTGCACGTCGATCGGCACCTGCACGTGCGGGCGGATCGCTTCGCACACGAGCGGGCCGATGGTCAGGTTCGGCACGTAATGGTTGTCCATCACGTCGAAGTGGATCCAGTCGGCGCCGGCGGCGACCACGTTGCGGACTTCTTCGCCGAGCCGAGCGAAATCGGCTGACAGGATGCTGGGAGCGATGCGAAATTGGGTCATGGCAGGGGAGCGGGGACGTTGCGGCGCAAAACCGCCATTCTACCGTCCGGCGACCCGGTGCGCGGCGGCAGGCCGTGCGGTCGAGGCCGGATTGCGCATAGAATGCCGAACCAATGCGGCGCGCCCGCGGCCCCGTTACCCATGCCGGCACCGGCAGTCATCTTCCAGCGGAAACACCATGAGTCAGTATCAGTTCACCGTTTCGGTGAAAACCAGCTACTTGCCGGAACAATCCGACCCCGATCGCCGTCAATACGCATTCGCGTACACGCTGACTATCCGCAACACGGGACAGGTCGCGGCGCAGCTGATCGCGCGTCACTGGATCATCACGGACAGCGAGAGTCACGTGCAGGAGGTGAAGGGGCTCGGCGTCGTCGGGCACCAGCCGCTGTTGCAGCCGGGCGAGCACTTCGAGTACACGAGCTGGGCCGTGATCGCGACGCCGGTCGGCACGATGCGTGGCGAGTACTTCTGCGTGGCGGAGGACGGCGAGCGCTTCGAGGCGCCGGTCGACGAGTTCGCACTGCACATGCCGCGCACGCTGCATTAAGCGTGCGGAGCAGGTCAGCGCGTCAGCGCGGCTGGCGGTCGTTGTTGCGGGCGTGCTTCTTCCTGCCCGACGACGTCCACACGACGATGAAGATCAGCAGGGCAAGCGCTACGAAGGCTTCGAGCGCGAAGATGAGCATCGGATATTGGTCGAGAAAATCTGACATGGCGGTTTCCATCAAGAACGGACATTGTATTTGGTTTGGGCCCCGGGTGGCCGGGTGGG
>NZ_JAAGPO010000171.1:0-240 GCF_017104825.1 Burkholderia sp. Ac-20345
TTATGTGCGCTGACTGAGTCTGCTAGCGCTCAAGTGTAAGTCGTAGCTGCGCGTTACTCGTCTAGCTATCTGGTGAGTGGCTACTTTGATGTAGTGCTCACTGGTGATAGAGCTACGTCACTGTCGATGCTATGGGATACGACAGATATCGTATATGGGTTGATCACTGTTTTGTAGTGATGTGATGTGCTTTGGAAGGTGAGTGAACATTTCTGAGTCTCGTTTTTTTTTTTTTTTCAC
>NZ_JAAGPO010000172.1:0-24805 GCF_017104825.1 Burkholderia sp. Ac-20345
TCTCGCGGCTCGCGGCGTTCGTGCGGCCGCGCGAATGCCTGTACCTGTATGCGCGGCAGGCGTCGTTCGACGCCGCGCAGCCGTCGCTCGCGCTGCGGCGCCGGCTCGGCGTGCCGTTCGAGACGCTCGACGCGAGCGCGATCCGTCAGCTCGAGCCCGCGCTCGCGCCGATCTTCACGCGCGGCGTGCTGTTCGTCGGCAGCTGGCATTTCTCCGATCCGTGCGGGTTCCTCGGCGAACTGTTCGCGCACCTCGCCACCGGCGGCGCGACGCTCGAACGCGCGCGGGTCGAACGGATCGAGCCTGCCGGCGACAGCGTGAACGTGCATGCGGGCGGCACGGTGCGCGCGTTCGATCACGTCGTCATCGCCGCCGGCGCCCGTTCGCGCGCCTTCGCGGCCGCGTGCGGCGACACGGTGCCGCTCGATACCGAGCGTGGCTACCACGTGCAGTTCGGCGCGCATGAGCCGATCGTCACGCGATCGGTCGGCTGGGCCGAGCGCGGTTTCTACATGACGCCGCTCGACGAAGGGCTGCGCGCGGCCGGCACCGTCGAACTCGGCGGCTTCGACGCGCCGATGAATCCGTCGCTCATCGCGCTGCTCACGCGTTCCGCACGCGAAGCCGTGCCGTCGCTCGGCACCCCGACGCGCAGCTGGCTCGGCTTCCGGCCGACGCTGCCGGACGGCGTGCCCGTCATCGGCCGCGCGCGGCGCAGCGCGCGGGTGATCCATGCATTCGGTCATCAGCATCTCGGCGTGACGCTCGCCGGCATCACCGGGCAAATCGTCGCCGACCTCGTCGCCCAGCGCGCGCCGCCGCTGGACCTCACACCGTACCGGGCCGCGCGATTCTGACGCGCGCCGCGACTTCCACCCCTGCAAGGAGGCATCATGAATCGTCGTAACTGGCTGGTATGGCTGGCCGTCTGCTCGATCGGTACGGTCGCGGCATCCGCTCAGGCCGCGGACCCGGAGACCATCAAGATCGGCTTCGCCGGCCCGCTGACGGGGCCCGTCGCGCGCGTCGGCAAGGATCTGCAATACGGCGCGCAACTCGCGCTCGACGAAGAGAACGCGAAACATCCGACCGTGGGCGGCAAGCCCGTGCGTTTCGTGCTCGACGTGCAGGACGACCAGGCCGATCCGCGCATCGCGATCCAGGTCGCGCAGAAGCTCGTCGACGACGGCGTGGTCGGCGTGGTCGGCCACTACAACTCGGGCTGCAGCATTCCCGCATCGGCCGTCTACCGGCAGGCGAACGTCGCGATGATCACGCCGGGCTCGACCAATCCGCAGCTGACGATGCAGGGCTTCAAGAACGTGTTCCGCACGATGGGGCACGACGGCGTCGGCGGCGTGGTGGCCGGCCGCTTCGCAGTCGAGCAGCTGAAGGCGAAGCGGATCGGCATCATCGACGATCGCACCGCGTTCGGGCAAGGGCTCGCGGACGCGTTCGAGAAAGGCGTGAAGGACGCGCACGGCAGCGTCGTCGGTCGCGAATACACGAACGACAAGGCCGTCGATTTTCGCGGCATCCTAACGACGATGAAGAGCAACAACATCGACCTGCTGTTCTTCGGCGGGCTCGACGAACAAGGCGCGATGCTCGTCAAGCAGATGCGCTCGCTCGGCATCCGTGCGCAGCTGTTCGGCGCCGGCGCATTGAAAAGCAATGCATTCCTGAAGATCGCCGGCACCTCGGGCGAAGGCACGCAGGATCTCGAACCTGGGCCGGCGCTCGACAAGCTGCCGTCGGCCGTCGCGTTCGCGCAGCGCTACAAGGCGCGCTTCAACCAGGACGTCGAGCTGTATGCACCGTTCGCGTACGACGCGGCGCTCGCGATGATCGCGGCGATCCACAAGGCCGATTCGACCGACCGCGCCAAGATCGTCGCGAGCCTGCCCGGCGTATCGGTCACCGGCGTGACCGGGAAGATCTCGTTCGACGAGCGCGGCGACCTGATCAAGCCGCCGTACACGCTGTTCCGCGTCGAACAGGGGCAGTGGCACAGCATCCGTACGGTCGGCGGCGCGTCGAACTGATCGACGCCGAGCAGTCGGCAGCAGGCGGCGTCACCGCGCCGCCTGCTGCCGCTGCACCTCCTGCGCTTTCATCTGCATATACGCGCCGCGCTCGACCTCGTGCAGTTGCTGCGGATACTGCTCGGTCGCGTCGAACCAGCGCGCGAGGCGCTGGTCGAGCGGCTTGTCGAGCGTCGCCAGATACGTATCGATCGCGAGGTAGTAGCGCATCGTGTTGCGCTCCAGCAGCCCGCGCACGCCGCCGATGTACTGCGGCTGCGCGGCCGATCCGCCACTGACGGTCGTGAAGCCGACCTTGTCGCTGCCGACGGTCGCGAGGTAAGTCTTCATCGCCATGCGGCCCATCGTGCCGAAGCCATACGAATACGTGAGATGCAGGAACGTGCGCGACCCGCCGACCGGCACGGCCTCCAGCGCGATCCGGTAATCCTTCGTGCCCATCGGGCCGCTGTCAGCCGTCAGGTCGACCTGGAAATAGTCGGGCGTCGCGGCCGCCACGCGATAGCGAAACTGCACGCGATAGGTGTCCGGCAGCTTCTGCTGGATCTTGCGGCCGAGGTTCACGTCGAGCACCGGGCCGTTGCTGCCGGTCGACGCATGGCAATACTTCGTGTTCAGGTGCAGGATCAGCACCGCGCACCAGTTCGCCGGGCCCTGCGCCGGATCGTCGAGCTGGCCGCTCACGACCGCGTACGGATAGTCGACCACCGCATAGATGTCGCCCTTCAGCGACGACGACGCTTCCGCCGATTCGAGGACCAGCGGCCGGTGAAACGCGTTGTCCTTCAGTTGCGGGCCGAGGCTGCGGTAACGCTCGAGCAGCGTCGCCGCATCGTCCGCGCCGAACGACAGCGCGCTCCAGCCGACGCACAGGGCCGCGACGAGCGCGTGCCAGGCGCGGCGAGCAAGCCTCGTGCCGCGCGGATGTCCGGATGTCTTCATTCTTGTGCTCCCGCCTGGCGCGCGAGGGTCGCGCACATGTGTCACAGAATACGCCTGGCCGCAGCGCAACATTGCACGCGAGCGGGCCGTTATCGGCTCCGCTTGACCGGCACCGGCAACTGCGCGGCGGTGATCCGGATCAGTGCCGACAGCCACTCGCGATCGTCCCAGCGCTCGCCGGAGATGACGAGATGCGGCTTCGCACCCGGATACGGTGGCCCCTCTTCGCAGTCACCGAGAAACGCGCGGCCTTCGGGCGTCGGCTTGACGAACAGCCGATCGTCGCAGACGAGCGCGGCCATCTTGCCGTCGCAATAAATACCGTATTCGCCGAACATCTTGCGCGCCGATACCGTGCCGGCCGCCGCCATCTGCTCGACGATGAAATCCACTGTGCTTTGGCTCGATGCCATTCGCTGCTCCCTGAAAAATGGTTATGACCCTGGCGTGCTCCGGACCGTTCCGCCTGATTGCGGATACGCTGCGGTGCGTCATCCGTTGGTCGGTGGAGCGCGCACTCAGGCACGTGCGCTCACGATCGCCCGCCCCTCCTGACATCCCTGACAGTTGCATTACGGCGCGGTGAATCGTCCAATAGCGCTTCACAAAAATTGTGCTTCGCCCACGTGCCGGGAGAGCGGCACGGGCTAGCCGACCGGATCACGGCGCGCCCCGAAGCATCTCTGCAAGGAATCCGATGAACGTACCCGACACATCCATTGCCGGCGCAACCGTCCCCGCCGTTCGCGACACCTGGCAACGCATCGAAGGCTGGATCGCTGCAGATCCGGCACGCCTGCCCGGCGGACTCAACGGGCCAGCCCCGGAGCACGCGATCGCCGCATTGCATGCCGCGCTGGGCGCGACGCTGCCGGACGACCTGCTGGAAAGCCTCCGGCTGCACGACGGACAAGTCGATCCGGACGCCGTCTTCGCCGATAGCGACGCCTTGCTGGGCGCGCACGAAATCCTCGCGCAATGGTCGATCTGGAACAAGCTCGTGTCCGGCGGCGACTTCGACGACATGACGTCCGACCCCGCCGCCGGCATCCGCGACGACTGGTACAACCTCAAGTGGATTCCGTTCACGCACGACGGCAGCGGCAATCATCTGTGCGTCGACCTCGATCCCGCGGAAGGCGGCACGGTCGGGCAAGTGATCCGGGTCTGGCATGACGACGAACAGCGCGAACACGTCGCCTCCAGTTTTGCGGAATGGCTCGCCCGCGTGGCTGCGGAGGGTGACGATCCGGCCGGCGCTTGAGCGGCCGGCGACCACGGAACAACGCGCGGCGCCGCGTCGCCGATTGCGACTGCGCCCCATCTCCGGACGCAGCGCCTACGGCACGACGCGGTTACTTGTCGGCCGCAAACGCGCTCGACATCTGGCGCGCCCGCTTCACATCGTCGCCGTGCAGGTAAATCGACGTCGTCGAGATCGACGCATGTCGCAGGTTGTCGCGCACGGTCGTCAACTCGGCGCCACGCGCCAGCGCATGCGTTGCATGCGTATGTCGCATCCAGTGCGGGCTCGCCTGCCGCAGCTTCTGCGCGAGCGCCGGGTTGTCGGCATCGACTTGATCGGCCGTCTGCGCGAAGAAACGCTGCATCACCTTCCACAGCCGCACGCTCGTGATCGCGGCTGCGCCGTCTTCCGCGAGGCTCGGGATCAGTGGCGTGTCGGGCCGCCAGCGCGACGGCGTGACCGGCAGCCGGCGCGCGACCAGAAAGCGGTCGAGGCCCGTGCGCGCAAGCGGCGGCAGCGCGACACGTGCGGCCTTGCTGCCCTTGCCGATCACCTTCAGCCACGCGTCGCCGTGCGCATCGGTTTCGATGTCGCCGAGCGTCGCGCCGACCAGTTCGCTCGCGCGCAGCCCGGTCGCATAACCGAAATCGAGAATGAAGCGCAGCCGTTGCGCGGCGGCGGGCGTCCAGCCCGACTGCGGCGCACCGGCCATCGTGCCCTTGCGGAACTCGAGCCCGTCGGCGATCGTGCGCACGAGCAGCCACTCGCCTTCGGTGAACGCATGCGACGTGTCGAGTGCGTTCGCGCCGCGCGTGTCGCGCACCTTTACGCCCGCGAACGGGTTCGCGAGCAGGTAGCGCTGCTCGATCAGCCAGCGGAACAGCGCGCCGAGCACCGACAGCGTATACGCGGCCGAGCGCGCGGACAGCGCGCCCGAGAACGGCCGCCAGTCCGGCGCGCCGCGCGGCCGCACGGGCCCGACCCAGCGCTCGTGTGGCGTCGGGCGCCGCACGAACGCGCGATACGCGACCGCATCCTCGGTCGTCAGCGATGACAGCGCGCGGCCGCGCTCGACGATCGCCCACAGGATCAGCCGCTCCGCCTCCTTCCGGTACGCCCGCCGCGTCGCGGCCGATTCGTGCAGCGACAGCCACGCGTGCACGGCCGCGTAGTCGTTGTCCGCATCGAGCGTGCTGGTCGCGCGCGGCGCGCGGAACGTGCCGGCCGAACCGTCGACCTCATGCGGCAGCTTCAGTTGCTCCCACGGCACGATGCTGCCGCGCGGCGTCGCCGCGATCAGCGCGCGCGCCCGTTCGGTCAGCTCCGGATGCACGGCGAAAAACGCCTCGATGTGCCGCGCACTCGCCACGCCGAGGCCCGCGATCGCACGCCACCACTGGCGCCGGCGCGGAATCCGCACCGTGAGATCGGCCAGCGTCGCGATCCCGTGCGCACGCAGCGCGACGACCGCGCGCGCGGGCAGCCACAGGCCGACGTCGTCGCTGATCTGCGGGACCGGCGCGCGCGCATGACGCAGCAGGCCGATCGCTTCGGCGGCAGCCTTCGCTTCCCGTAAACGCTCACCGTCGGAATGACCGAGTCGCTCCGCGAGATTGGGCCGGCCAACCTGCCGCGCGACGCGCACGAGGCGGCGCCGGATGCCGCCGATCACGCCGCGCGCCGAGCGCCCTTCGCCGAGACGATCGGGTAGGTAGCGCTCGACAGCCTGGCGCGCGGTCATGCCTGCGTACCACGCGCGCAGCGCGGCCAGTTCGTCGGCGTCGGGAAAGCCTGCGGGCGCAGGCGCGGAATCGGAAGAAGGCGGTGAGGCGAGGCGCGGTTTCATGCGCGTCAGTTTGACAGAAGCACGCGCGGCCGGATACGTCGCGCGTGGCGTTCCGGGCGTGATGCGCGGACGGGCGCCGAAGCGCGACACCGGATCGCTCCGGCATCGCGCCCACGCACATCGCATCGATCAAAACCCGTCAGCCCGTGACGGGCGTACGCCGCACTTCCGACAGGTAGATCAGGATCAGCGACACCCACACGATCCCGTACAGGAACATGAAGCAGGTCGTACGCACGCGCAGCAGGTCGAGCAACACGCCGAACAGGATCGGCAGCAGGAACCCGCCGAGCCCGCCCGCGAGCCCGACGATGCCCGTGACGACGCCCATGTTGTCCGCGAAATCGTCCGCGACGTACTTGAAGGTCGACGCCATCCCGAGCGCGAACACCGCGCCGAGCACGAAGGTCAGCGCAACGAAGCCGGCCACCGGCATCGCGACGTTCAGCGTCGCGGTGCCGTCGATCGTGTGGATCACGAAGTCGGTCGCCGGATACGACAGCAGGAACAGCGCGATCCACGCGACCCACAGCCCCCACCATGTGACCGCGTGCGCGCCGAAGCGGTCGGACAGCGCACCGCCGAGCGCGCGCAGCACCGAGCCCGGCAGCGAGAAGCCGGCCGCGAACGCCGACGCCATCACCAGCGTCATCCCGTATTCGCTCTTCAGGTACTGCGGAATCCACAGCGACAGCGCGGTGAAGCCGCCGAACGTGATCGAGTAGTACTGGCAGAGCCGCCACACGCGCGGGTCGCGCAGCACCTTGAACGAATCGAGCCACGAGCCGCCGCGCTTGCCGGCGCCCGGATCCGGTGCCGACGCGAACCAGAAGATCACCGCCGTGACGAGCAGCGCGACCGCATAGACGCGCGGCACGAAGCGCCAGCCGTACGCGTTGAGCAGCAGCGGCGTGACGAACAGGTTGACGGCCGCGCCGCAGGTGCCCGCGCCGAACACGCCCATCGCGAGCCCGCGCCGCTGCGGCGGGAAGAAACGCGCGACATACGGCGTGCCGACCGCGAACGACGCGCCGACGCAACCGAGAAACAGCCCGATCAGCAGGAACTGCCAGAGCTGCGTCGCGTAGCTGACGATATAGACGGGCACCGCGCACACGACGAGCAGCACCGTCATCACGATCCGGCCGCCGAAGCGGTCGGTCCACGTGCCGAGCGGCAAGCGCATCAGCGCGCCGGTCAGCACCGGCGTCGACGTGAGCAGACCGAATTCCGTGCTGTTCAGCCCGAGATCGGTGCGCAACTGCACGCCGAGCACGCCGAACATCATCCACACGACGAAACACACCATGAACGCGAGCGTGCTCGCGGCCAGCACCGACCATGCACGCAGCGGAATCGCCGGCACGCCGCCGGCCGGCACCACGTTACCTTGTTGTTGAGTTGCCATACGCCAAACCCCGTTTTACTGGACCAGCGGCCCGTTCGCGCCGTCGAATTCGACGCCTTCGACATGCGCTTCGCCCGCGAGAATCGCCACGTACTGCCGCATTGCCCGCTCCCGCACGCGTTCCGACAGGTACGCGGCGATCTGCGCGGCGGCTTCGTCGAACGGCACCGGGTCACCCGGCACGCGCCGCTCGATGCGCACGATGTGAAAACCGAAGCGCGTGTTGACGAGTTTCGGTAGCACACCGAGGCCGTCGGTGTCGAACAGCGCGGCCTCGAATTCCGGCACCGTGTCGCCGCGCAGCAGCTGCCCGAGGCTGCCGCCGACTTCCGCCGACGGGCAGTTCGACGAAGCGCGCGCGACCGCTTCGAACGTATCGGGCGCAGCCACCACATCAGCGAGCGCGGCTTCCGCGCGCTGCCGCAGCGGCGCGAGCGGCACGCGGTCCGTCATCGCGAACAGCACGTGGCTCGCATAGACGATGTCGTTGCGGCGAAAGCGCGCCGGATGCTGCGCGTAATAGCGCTCGCAATCCGCGCGATCGGGTTCGGGCACGTGCGTGAGCTCGCGGTCGAGCAACGCGTCGACGGCCGCATCGTCGAGCGGCACACCTTCGTCGAGCAGCGCGAGCGACACCGCGCGCTGCCGCAGCAGTTCGCGCACCGCGAGCGCGCGCCGTGCGGCGTCGAGCGGATCGGGCGCGTCGCCGTGATGCGCGGCTTCGGCCGCGACCGCGTCGTCATCGATCGCGACGCCGTTGATGCGCAGCGCGACCGGTGCTTCTGTGAGAACGTCGTTCATGGTGAACTCCTCAGCGCTTGCGCACGAGCTGGTACGGGCGGATCAGGTACGCGACCGACGCGATGCCGCTCCAGATGTGCACCATCCGCGTGAACGGCGACACGAGGAAGATCGTGAAGCCGAGCAGGATATGCAGCCGGTACGTCAGCGGCACGCCGACGAGCAGGCTCGCGATGTCCGGCCGGAACGTGACGACGCCCTTCACGTAATCGGTCAACTGCTCGAACATTGCGCCGTCCATGTGGCGCGTCGACAGCACGACGGTGCCGAGCCCCAGCGCGAGCTGCACCCACAACATCAGCACGATCAGGATGTCAGACTTGCGGCTGTTGCGGCGGATGCGCGGGTCGCCCAGGCGCCGCCAGATCAGGATCGTCAGCCCGATGATCGCCGCGACGCCGGCCGCCCCGCCCGCCACCATCGCGACGAGCTGGTGCCCGGACGCCGACAGGAACGGCGACACGAGCCAGTGCGGCGCGAGAAAGCCGCCGAAGTGCCCGAGCACGACGACCAGCACGCCCCAGTGGAACAGGTTGCTGCCGAGCCGCAGCATGCCGTGGCGCAACAGCTGCGACGAATCGCTTTTCCACGTGTACTGCTCGCGGTCGAAGCGGATCAGGCTGCCCAGCAGCAGCACGGCGAGACAGATGTACGGATAGATCCCGAACAGGAATTGATGCAGGTAATCGTTCATGGCTTTCCCCTGTTGGACCGACGCGCCTATGCGCGCGGCGCAGGCCGTTGATCGTAGAAGCGCACCGGTTCCTCCGCCGGCGTGGCCGCGCCGACGAAGCGCACGGCCTCGTCCGCATACGACGCGTCGAGCGCGCGGTAGTCGGCGGCGCTCGGCCGCTCGGCGGCCACGTCGTCCGCGGTGGCATCCGGCGCGTCGGCCGGTGCGAGGCCGGCCATCGGCAGCAGCGCACCGACGACGAAACCGTAATGGCTGCCGCGCTGCGCGAGCTGGCCGGCCAGCGCGCTCAGGATCTCGCCGGTTTCCGCGAGCAGCTTGCGTGCATCGGGCGCCGGCAGCCGCGACAGGTATTCGAGGAACACGGGCAGGTAGTCGGGCAGTTCGCCCTGGTTCAGGAACAGCCCGTTTCGCTCGTACATCTGCAGCAGGTCAACCATCGCCTGCCCGCGGTCGCGCGATTCACCGTGCACGTGCTCGAACAGGTACAGCGACGTCGCGCGGCCGCGATCGAACAGCCCGACGTAGTTCTCCTGCAGCGTCAGCAGGTCGCGCTCGCGCACGTACGCCAGGAACCGGTCGAGGCCCGCGCGCACCGCTTTCGGCAGGCGCGCGTGCTCGCGCAGATGCGCGTCGATCGAGTCGAGCGCGGCGACGAGCGACTCGTCGGGATAGTCGAGCAGCGCCGCGAGCGCCGCGTAGGTCGGATCGGGTGCGGTACTCATCATCGGGAAGCCTCGTGGATCGGAATCGTCTTGTTGCCCTTCCTCGGGCTGAACAGGCTCGCCTCGGAGCGGCCGTCCGAACAGCCGTTGCCGAACGAGAAGCCGCACGACGCGCGCAGGTCGTAGGCGTTCTCCGCGTACTCGCGGTGCGTGGTCGGGATCACGAAACGATCCTCGTAGTTCGCGATCGCGAGATAGCGGTACATCTCCTCGACCTGCGCGAGCGACAGCCCGACCTGGTCGAGCACGCCGCGCGCGTCGATACCGTCCACGTGACGCGCACGCATGAACGCGCGCATCGCGAGCAGCCGTTCGAGCGCGAGCTTCACGGGCGCCTCGTCGCCGGCCGTCAGCAGGTTCGCGAGGTAGCGCAGCGGGATGCGCAGCGATTCGACGTCGGGCAGGTAGCCGTTCATCCCGAGCTCACCGCTATTGGCGGCCGCGTTGATCGGCGACAGCGGCGGCACGTACCACACCATCGGCAGCGTCCGGTATTCCGGATGCAGCGGGAACGCGATCTTCCAGTCGATCGCCATCTTGTAGGTCGGCGAACGCCGCGCGGCGTCGATCCACGCGGCCGGCACGCCGTCGCGCTCGGCCTGCGCGATCACGGCCGGATCGTCCGGATCGAGAAACAGTGACAGTTGCGCTTCGTACAGATCCTGCTCGTTTTCGGCGCTGGCCGCCTCGCTGATCCGGTCGGCGTCGTACAGCAGCACGCCGAGATAGCGGATGCGGCCCACGCAGGTTTCCGAGCACACGGTCGGCTGGCCGGCCTCGATGCGCGGATAGCAGAAGATGCACTTCTCGGCCTTGCCGCTCTGCCAGTTGTAGTAGATCTTCTTGTACGGGCAGCCCGACACGCACATGCGCCAGCCGCGGCACTTGTCCTGGTCGATCAGCACGATGCCGTCTTCCTCGCGCTTGTAGATCGAGCCCGACGGGCACGACGCGACGCACGCCGGGTTCAGGCAGTGCTCGCACAGGCGCGGCAGGTACATCATGAAGGTGTTCTCGAACTGCCCGTAGATCTCCTTCTGCACCCCTTCGAAGTTGGTGTCTTTCGCGCGCTTCTCGAACTCGCCGCCGAGGATTTCTTCCCAGTTCGGCCCCCATTCGATCTTCTCGAGCCGCTGGCCGCTGATCACGGAACGCGGTCGCGCGACCGGCATTGCGCGCGTATTGCCCGCTTCCTGCAGATGTGCGTAGTCGAACGTGAACGGCTCGTAGTAATCGTCGATCTCGGGCAGGTGCGGATTCGCGAAGATCTGCGCGAGCAGCCGCCACTTGCTGCCGAGACGCGGCTCGATCTTGCCGTCGGCACGCCGTTTCCAGCCGCCGCGCCAGCGGTCCTGGTTCTCCCAGTCCTTCGGGTAGCCGATGCCCGGTTTCGTCTCGACGTTGTTGAACCACGCGTATTCCATCCCTTCGCGGCTCGTCCACACGTTCTTGCAGGTCACCGAGCAGGTATGGCAGCCGATGCACTTGTCGAGGTTCAGCACCATCGCGATCTGTGCGCGTACCTTCATGACGTTTCTCCTTCGCGGGCACCGTGTGTCACCGTGGCGGCTGCTTCGCCGTCGAGCCAGTCGATCCTGTTCATCCTGCGCACGATCAGGAACTCGTCGCGATTCGAGCCGACGGTGCCGTAGTAGTTGAAGCCGTACGCGAGCTGCGCGTAGCCGCCGATCATGTGCGTCGGCTTCAGCGCGATGCGCGTGACCGAGTTGTGGATGCCGCCGCGCGTGCCGGTGATCTCGGAGCCCGGCGTGTTCACGATCTTTTCCTGCGCGTGGTACATCATCACCATCCCGGAAGGGATCCGCTGGCTGACCACGGCCCGCGCGCACAACGCGCCGTTCGAGTTGTAGCACTCGATCCAGTCGTTATCGACCGCGCCGATCGCCTTCGCATCGTCCTCCGACATCCACACGATCGGGCCGCCGCGCGACAGCGTCAGCATCAGCAGGTTGTCCGTGTAGGTGCTGTGGATCCCCCACTTCTGGTGCGGCGTCAGGAAGTTCAGCACGCGCTCGGGGTTGCCGTTCGAACGCGTGCCGACCATGTGCGCGTAACTGCCCGTATCGACCGGCGGCTTGTACGCGCACAGCGATTCGCCGAACGCGCGCATCCACGCATGGTCCTGATAGAGCTGCTGGCGGCCGGTCATCGTGCGCCACGGCACCAGCTCGTGCACGTTCACGTAGCCGGCGTTGTACGACACGTGCTCGGATTCGATCCCGCTCCACGTCGGCGACGAGATGATCTTGCGCGGCTGCGCCTGGATGTCGCGGAAGCGGATCTTCTCGTCCGCGCGCGCGGCGGCCAGGTGCGTATGGTCGATGCCCGTGATGCCGGACAGCGCGCGCCATGCCTTCACCGCCACTTCGCCGTTGGTCTCGGGCGCGAGCGCGAGGATCACCTCGGCCGCGTCGAGCGCCGTGTCGATGCGCGGGCGCCCTCGCGCCGCGCCGTCGGCCACCTTGTAGTTGAGCTCGCCGAGCAGCTTCACTTCATCCTTCGTGTCCCAGCCGATGCCCTTGCCGCCGTTGCCGAGCTTGTCCATCAGCGGCCCGAGCGACGTGAAGCGCGCGTAGGTGTTCGGATAATCGCGCTCGACGACGGTCACATTCGGCATCGTGCGGCCCGGCACCGGCTCGCATTCGCCGCGCTTCCAGTCCTGCACGTCGAACGGTTGCGCGAGCTCGCCCGGCGTGTCGTGCGCGATCGGTGCGAGCACGACGTCGCGTTCGACACCCAGATGCCCGTCGCACAGCTCGGAGAAGCGCTTCGCGATCCCCTTGAAGATCTCCCAGTCGCTCTTCGATTCCCACGCGGGATCGACGGCCGCCGACAGCGGGTGAATGAACGGATGCATGTCGGACGTGTTCATGTCGTCCTTCTCGTACCACGTCGCGGTGGGCAGCACGACGTCCGAGTACATGCAGGTCGTCGACATCCGGAAGTCGAGCGTCACGAGCAGGTCGAGCTTGCCGCGCGGCGCGTCGTCATGCCACGTCACTTCCTCGGGGCGCTTGCCGCCCGTCGCACCGAGATCCTCGCCCTGCACGCCGTGGGTGGTGCCGAGCAGGTGCTTCAGGAAGTATTCATGCCCCTTGCCCGACGAGCCGAGCAGGTTCGACCGCCACACGAACAGGTTGCGCGGGAAGTTCTCCGGCGCATCCGGGTCCTCGCTCGCCATCTTCAGCATGCCCGCCTTCAGTTGCCGAGCCACCTCCGCACCGGCATGCGCGGGATCGCCGAGCGCCGCGCCGACCTTCAACGGATTCACCGCGAGCTGCGGCGCGGACGGCAGCCAGCCCATCCGTTCCGCGCGTACGTTGTAGTCGATCGGCGCGCCGTGAAACTTCGACTTGTCCGCGAGCGGCGACAGCAGCGTGGCCGGGTCCATCGGGTCGTAGCGCCACTGGTCGGTGTGCGCGTAGAAGAACGAAGTCGAATTCATCTGGCGCGGCGGCCGGCTCCAGTCGAGCGCGCCCGACAGCGCCGTCCAGCCCGTCTGCGGGCGCAGCTTCTCCTGGCCCACGTAGTGCGACCAGCCGCCGCCCGGCTTGCCGACGCAGCCGCACATGATCAGCATGTTCATGATCGCGCGGTACGACATGTCCATGTGGAACCAGTGATTGATCCCCGCGCCGATGATCACCATCGACTTGCCCTGCGTCTTGTGCGCGTTCTCCGCGAACTGCCGCGCGACCGAGATCACGTCCGCACGCTTCACGCCGGTGATCGCTTCCTGCCAGGCCGGCGTGTAAGGCAGGTCGTCGTCGTAGCTCGCAGCCACGTCGCGGCCGCCGAGGCCCTGGTCGAGCCCGTAGTTCGCGACGAACAGGTCGTAGACGGTCGCGACGAGCATATCGCCGTTGCGCGTCGCGATGCGCCGCACGCCGATCCGGCGCGACAACTCGGACGTGTGCTGCGTCGAATTGAAATGCGCGTGCGGCTGGTTGCCGAAGTACGGGAACAGCACGTCGACGACTTCGTCGTGCTCGGCCGTGCACGACAGCCGCGGCGCGAGTGCCGCACCCTTCGATGTCTCGCCGCGCAGGTTCCACTTGCCCTTGTCGGCGTCGTCCTGCTGCCCCCAGCGGAAGCCCACCGAGCCGACCGGCACGACGAACTCGCCGGTCGCGTCGTCGATCATCACGGTCTTCCAGTCCGGATGCGCGGCCTCGTCGAGCGCATCGTCGAAGTCGGAGGCGCGCACGAGGCGTTCGGGTACGTAGCCGTCGCCGTGCGGCACGAGGCGCACGAGGCACGGCATGTCGGTATAGCGCTTGCAGTAGTCGACGAAGTAGTCGCTCTTCCCGGCGAGATGGAATTCCTTCAGGATCACATGCCCCATCGCGAGCGCGAGCGCCGCGTCGGTGCCCTGCTTCGGGTGCAGCCACAGATCGCCGAACTTCGCGCCTTCCGAGTAGTCGGGGAACACCGACACGACCTTGGTGCCGCGATAGCGTGCCTCGACGAGGAAGTGCGCGTCGGGCGTGCGCGTCTGCGGGACATTGGAGCCCCACATCATGATGAACGTCGAGTTGTACCAGTCGGCCGATTCCGGCACGTCGGTCTGCTCGCCCCAGGTCTGCGGCGACGCAGGCGGCAGGTCGCAATACCAGTCGTAGAAGCTCAGGCACACGCCGCCGATCAGCGACAGGTAGCGCGAACCTGCCGCATACGACACCATCGACATCGCCGGAATCGGCGAGAAGCCGACCACGCGATCGGGGCCGTGCTGCTTCACAGTGTGGACATTCGCGGCCGCGACGATCTCGTTGACCTCGTCCCAGTTCGCGCGCACGAAGCCGCCGAGCCCGCGCCGGCTCTGGTACGAACGGCGTGCTTCGTCGTCCTCGACGATCGAGCGCCACGCTTCGACGGGCCCAAGCGTGCGACGGCGCTCCCGCCACAGCTTCACGAGCGCGCTGCGCACCATCGGATGCTTGAGGCGGTTCGCGCTATACAGATACCAGGAGTACGACGCACCGCGCGAGCAGCCGCGCGGCTCGTGGTTCGGCATGTCGGGGCGCGTACGCGGATAGTCGGTCTGCTGGGTTTCCCAGGTGACGATCCCGCCTTTCACATAGACCTTCCACGAGCACGAGCCCGTGCAGTTCACGCCATGGGTCGAGCGGACGATCTTGTCGTGCTGCCAGCGCATCCGGTAGCCGTCTTCCCATTTTCGGTCTTCTTCCGTGACGGCACCGTGTCCGTCGGAGAAGCGTGGCCTCGTGGTGGAGAAATAACGCAATCTGTCCAGGAAATGGCTCATGGGGATCTCGTTTTTCCGGTCTTTTGGCAGACCCTGATTATTTAAGGAGGTGAAATAGCGGATGTAAAGGTCGATTGAATCGCGATCGTTTCGCGCTTTTCACCGTGCTCGAATCGATTGTCGTGTGGATCGACATATCATGACTTGATACAAATCACGATATCGTTGATTCGGGCGAAACAACGAAACCAAATGGGGAGCGAGCAGCCTGCTATGCTGCGCACTGCATTCCCGCGTCATCCGTCCGCCGCTTCCCCGCATCACGTTGCGGCGGGCGAGATCCGCATTGAATTGCGCTGGACGATCCGGCCATCCGTATCGGTATTCGCTTCGGGATATCGAAGGTCGCGCGGTTCGTTCAGGGCATTTCCGGCCGTCGGTCAATAACACCTTTACCAACAAGAACCGCCATTTCATGACATCCCGCCTTCTCGCCGCGCTCGTTGCCGCGGCCTTGAGCTGTACCGCCCTGCCCGCCGCCTACGCGCGCACCTACGTCGCGCCGACCGCGTCGTTCGGAAAAGGCGCTTACGTTCACCAGTTCGTGCTGCGCGACCCCGTCACGCACCAGCCGCTGCCGAATGCGCGCTACCGGCTGTTCCTGCCCGGTCAGGTCATCGCGGGGCTGCCCGTCAAGCCGGATCAGCATGACAGCGTGATCTTCGGCACGACCGACGCGGCCGGGCGCACCGTCCGGGTCCGGCTGCCGAAATGGCATCCGGAGAAGCAGTGGGTGTTCAACCCGATCGTCGGCGACGGCGATCTGGGCGAATCGTTCCGGCTGGTCGAGCCGGGCGGCTCGGAACCGATCGGCCATTTCCCGTACGTGCTGGACGTGGAGAACGAATATCTCGCGTGCGGCTATTCCGATGCGAACGGCTACACCTACTACGCGCAATCGCGCACGCCGCGAAACGTCAATCTTTACGCCGGCGCGCTGGCCGGGACGGCCGACACCGACTGGTGCGCGGGCCCGGGTATGACCATCGCGAACAGCGCGAACGCCCCGGGTGCGCCTGACCTGTACACGCAATACCTCGGCAGCCTGGTCGCCAACGGCGACCGGATCAGCAGCGAATTGCGGCAGCAGATCGTCGCCAAGCTGCTGTCGCTCGCGATCGCCGAACGCGACGCGGGCCGCGTGGCCGCCGCGCTCGATCTAGACAGGATTCCCGACGATCGCCTGAACGACATCGGCTACCGGCTCGCCGACGCCGGCGTCGCGGTCGAGCGCGGGCTCGCGATGATCGACGCGCATCTCGCGGAATCGCCGAACGATGCGTATGCGCTCGACAGCAAGGGTTGGGCGCTGTATCGCCTCGGCCGCAACGACGAGGCACTGACGTGGTTCGACCGCTCGATCGCGATCTTCGCGAAAGACGGCGACACGGACAAGGACGCAAGCGAAGCCCATGCGACCGGGCTGACGCACAAGGGCGAAGTGCTGTGGAAACTGGGCCGCCAGGATGAAGCGCGCGATGTGTTCGCGCAGGCGCGGAAGGTTCAGCCGAAGAACGGGGAGTTGGCGGAAACGTTGAAGCGGCTGAACGTGCAGGCAGGCCCGGACAGCGCGGCGGCGCCCGGTACAAGCGGCACGTAACGGTATGTGTCGCGAGCCGTGATCGTCGGGACAACGCCGGTCACGGCTTGCATGGATTGTCGCGGGACAGCATGTAGACGTTCCCGGACGCATTCGCCATCGCATGACCGTTGGCGACGAAGCGCTGCTTCGTGTTCGACATCATCGCAGCAATGATCTTCGACTGATTGATACCTGGCTGCCCCATCAGCTTCCTGACGCATTCGAGCGAACGGAATACGCGCGTCAAGCCTTCGACCGCGCGAGTGCGCGTATCGCCGTGCGTCATGAAATCGCGCTGCGCGGCCGCATAGCGCCGCATCGCCGCGCGCTGCACCGGGTCCGCGTATTGATCGTCGATATATTTCCTGACGTCGTCGCGGATACCGTCACCTTGCGAATCGATGCCGCCGATCGTATCGGTGAAATCCGTCGAGTGATCGCCGTAGCGGTCCGCGGCCGAGTGCTGCGCGGGTGCGCCGGAAGCGCTCGCCGCCGATGCATCGGACGACGCATGCGAACCGAAGCCGGCCGGCGCCGCCGTTCCGGCCAAAGACGATACAGGCAGCACGGCCACGCCGATGACGACGCCGACCGCCGCAAGGTCCCTCGTTTTCATTTTTATCGTGCGCTCGTTGTTGTTGTCGTTCTTCGAGCACTATAGCGCCTGCGCGCATTCCTTCAAGGATAGATGCAACGTAACGCGTCACTCCTCGCCTTTCGCACCCGGGTTGAGCATCACGACGAAGCCGGCCACGCCGACGACCAACGCGATCGCGCCGCCGCGCAGCGCCGTCGTGCTGTCGAACAGCAGCCCCGACACGACGGCCATCATTCCCGCGAGCGACACGAACACGGCGATCGCCGCGACGACGATCCGGTACTGGCGGCTTATCATCGCGCACCCGCCGCGTCAAGCAGCCGCAGCGGCGGCCGCGACGTCGTCATCGTCGCCGCGAATCAGCAGCACCGGGCACTTCGAGCCGCGCACGAAGCGCTCGGCGACGCTGCCGAGCAACACGCGCCGGATCCCGCGCCGCCCGTGCGTGCCGACCACCGCGAGATCGCTCCCGCATTCCTTCACATAGCGCTGCAGACGTTCCGCGATGTCCTCGCCGATGCTTTCGGTCTCGACGAGTTCGGCCTCGCCCTTCGCACCGGCCAGCGCGAGGATCTGCTCGGCTTCGCGCAACACCTTGCGCCCGTCGTCGCGGATTTCCTCGACCAGTGCGTGCGGGTCGAAACGGCCTGCGTAGGTGAACAGCACCGACTTGTCCACCACGTACACGACGCTGACGTGCGCGTCGCCTGCCAGCGCGACCTTCACTGCCTCGGCAAGCGCCTGTTTCGATGAAGCGCTGCCGTCGACGGCCACCATGATCTTCTTGTACATGCGAACCTCGCTGGGGTGATTTGCCGCGCGTCTGATCGCGCGCGGCCTGTCACCATCATCGGCGGATGGCTCGTTCGAATGTTGATGCCGATCAAGTCGCGCCGGCATTCGAGCTGCGACCAGCCGACGCAGGGCGCCGCCCCGCGCCGGAGGCCTTTGCATCATCGTGCGTGCGGCGCGCGGTACTTGTGCTCGTCGAACCCGCTGTCCCGCAACCACGCGCTGGCGACCGCGTTCACGTCCTGTCCCGCGAACGGCAGCACCGTATCGGGTTGGGCGCCGTGACGATAGTTCGGCCCGGTGAATTCGGGATCCGCCGCATAGCCGAAGTACGTGTTGCCGCTCCACACGAGGTTCGCGTAACTGCCTTGCGGATTCTTCGTCCGGAAAATCGCGCCGCTGTCCGATGCGTTGTAGAAACGGTTGCCCGTCACCTGGAACGCGTTCGCGTAGCTGAGGTTTTCGACGATCGGCGTGATCAGGCCCGGCGTGCGCGTGATCACGACGTTGTCGCGCACGACCGAATCGGCCGATCCCGCGGCGGACACGATCCGCCGCTTGTCGTTCAGGCTCAGGTTGTTCTCGACGATCGCCCCCGTCTCCTGCGCGACGTGGCCCAGCCCGTCGGAACCGCATCCGCAGAACAGCATCAGCCCGCCGTCGTTGTCGTGGCTGAAGTTCGCGGCCACGCGCGTGTTGCGCGTGCCGAGATCGGCGTCAAACGCCATCCCGTCGCCGGCCTCGATATTGTTCTGCAGCCGCACGCCGTTGACTTCGTTGTAGCGGAACAGCGCATCGTCCGTATTGATCGCCCACGCACCGGCGCTGTTGCCCGGCGCACGCATCCAGACGTCATACAGGTGATTCGCCTCGACCTGCGGCGCGGTTGCCGTGCGAACGATGATGCCGTCGCCGCCGACGTTGTGGATCAGGTTATTACGGAACACGACGCGCGTCATCGGGAAATAGTCCGTCGCTGCCTGCGTGGCCGGATTCGTCAGGTAGGCCGAATTGCCCTTGTACGGCGGATAGTCGCCGCACGGCGCGCCGCCCTCCCGGCACATCCACGCGGACCGGGTCGACAGCGCGACCGCGTCGACGTTGTAGATCTCGCTGTTCTCGACCGCGATATCGTCGAAGCCGGTGCGCTTCTCCTTCGTGCCGACGACCTCGTTGTCGCGCGTCACCTCGAACAGCATCCCGCCGGTCGTCTTGTACGACCCGACCGTATTGCCGGCGACGTCTTTCAGATAGCCGCGCACGTGATGCACGTACACATCGTCGACGTGATAGTGGCTGCCCGTGCCGTAATCCTCGAGCCGCACATACAGCCCAAGGCGCCCGCCGGGCGTCGTCGCATCGTTGGTCAGCTCGAGCGAGCGGATTTCCCAGTACTGGGTGTTGAAGAGATAGATGGCCGCGCGGTTCACGGTCGGGTTGTCCGACTTGCACAGCGAGTAATAGCCGCTGAACCCGCTCGGCGTCTTGTGCTGCTCGGTGATCGACTGGTCGGGGTCGGCCGCCGCATCGGCGCAGCCGGCCGCGATGACGGGGCGCTGCGCCTTCGGGTCGCCGTACGCGTCGACGACGATCGGTGCACCGGCCGCGCCGGTACTGCCGGGTGCAGGCGTGAAGCTGCCCTCGCAGGTCGTGCCGCGCTTGAAGCGCACGTGCATGCCGGGCGTGAGCACGATCCGGTTCAGTGTCGCGAGATCGTGGATCGGATTCGCGGCGGAGCCGAGCGTCGCGGGCAATCCCGTTCCGTTCGAACCGAGCGAGCAGTCGACATGCAGCGTGCCGGGCGTCTCATCGGCCGCCTTTTCGGCCGCGGGCGCAGCGGCAAGCTGCTGCCCGGCCGCGACGCCGTCCGCCGATTCCCCGCCACCGCATGCTGCGAGCGCGCCGATCAGCGGCGCTGCGACAATCTTCCAGTGTTTCAAAGTCAGTCTCCCGAAATAGGGCATTCGTGATCCGGCACCGGATCGACCGCAGGTCGATCCGCGTGCCGGCCGCTCATTCCGGCAGCCGGTTCGTCGATACGAACCGGCGCCCCCTCCTCGCTTGCCGCGGGCAGCAGCCCCGCCCGCTCGGCCAGCGCCCACAGGCCGGCTGCCGCCGCGCCGTCGATCGTGTCGACGGGCGGCCAGCCGAACAGCGATGCCGCATGCCGGTAACGCGCGCATAGCGCGGCGTCGCCGATCAACATCGGTCGCAGCGCGTCGTCGCCGGCCGCACCACCCGGGCCGCCGTCTTCGGCGGCCAGCCCCGCGAGTTCATGACCGATCAGCACGCCGGACAGGTAGTCGGCCTGCTCGTCCGGCGCCAGATCGCCGGCCAGCAGCCGCGCGCGGCTGCCGAAAATCGTCGCGAGCAGCCCCGTCGCATGGCCAGCCTGCGCGGCGCGCACGCCACACTCGAATGCGTCGCGCGCGAATCCGCCCGACGGCCGCATCGTTCGGCCGAGCAGGCTGTGCGTGCACAGCAGCGCGTACAGTTCGCCCGTCATGAACGTGCGGAAGCGCTCGATGCGCGAGCCGAGCACGGCGACCCACTTCGAATGCGTGCCCGGCAGACCGATCCACCGGACCGACGCCGAACCGTGCGCCGCACCACCCGCCTGCAGCGCGCCGAGGATTTGCGTCTCCTCGCCGCGCATCACGTTCGCCAGCTCGCCGCGCTGGATCAACCCAGGCACGATGTGGACGGTCACGCCACGCCGCGCGCGCACCGTCTGCAGCGATGCGCCAAGCCGCGCCGCATCGATCGGCACGTCCGCATACGGCGCCTCGCGCCAGCCCTGCGTGCTGCCGACCATGCCGGCCGCGACAACCGGCAGTGCCGGCCACGCATCGAGCCAAGCGCCGCACACGTCGTCGAACGCCGCATCGCACGCATCGGCGATCGTGGCACCGGCGCCGCCCAGCTGCATCACGCCCTTCGGTGCGGCCCGCTCGTCGAGCACCGTCTGCGCATCCGCCATCAGGTACGCGCGCAGCGACGTCGTGCCCCAGTCGAGTGCGATCAGGCGCGGCACCGGCGTGTGGCCGCCAGGCCGTGGTATTGCATCTTGCATAGGATTCCTCTGTTTGACGGTTGCGGCTCGATGCTTCGTCAAGCCGGTATCAGAAGAGCGTCTCGATACCCGCGTAGACGCCCGTCTGCCCGTGCCCCGGCATCGGCGACGCACCGAGCCCGTTGCCGTTGCCGAGCCCCGGCGACTGCGGGTTCACGCCCAGGTTCGCCCCCGCGCTGTTGAACACGTGCGCGGCCGTCGCATACAGGAACGTGCGCTTCGACAGGTCGTACATCGCGCCCAGGCCGATGATCGTCGAGCGCCCTTCGCCGCTGTGGTCGGCGGTCCACTGGCCCGCGTCGATCTTCATCGAATAGACGGCGCTCTGCAGATGCAGGAACGGCGTCGCGTCGTACGTCACGCCGCCCCAGTAGTAGTTCGCGGTGCGCGACAGGCCGGCCGGCGTGTCGGGCGCGCTGTAGCGCGTATAGCCGAGCTGCACCAGCGCGGGGCCGAAGCGGTCGCGCACGCCGATGAACGCTTCCTGCGACGCGGTGAACAGGTTGTCTTCGCGGCCGTACTGGTTACGGATCTCGTTCCAGATGGCGCGCACCTCGAAGTCGCCGTGCGTGTAGGCCACCGTCGCGCCGTCGGACAGGCCCGTCGCGCCCACGTTGTTCGGCGAGCCGCGCAGCCAGCCGTTCGAGCTGTTGCCGAGGTTCGCCTGCAGCGCGAACGAGAAGCCGCCGAACTTCGGCGATTCGTAGCGGATCCCGTTCGACAGCTTCGGGCCGTTCCGGTACGACGTCAGCGACTCGACCGAGTAGTTTTCCTCGAGCAGCGGATCGTACGACCAGATATAGCTGTTGATGAACGAGCCCTGCCCGAGCCGCAGGAAGCCGTAGCGCTCGTTCCTGAAGCCGACCCACGCGCCACGCTGGAACAGCACGCCGCCGCCGTAGTTGCCGTTCGCCGCATTGATCGACGATTCGAGCCAGAACACGGCCTGGTTGCCGCCGCCGAGATCCTCCTTGCCGGTGATGCCGAGGATGCTCGTCCCCCAGTCGTTGCCTTCCGAGAAGCGCGATCCCGTCGAATGCGGGCCATTCTGCACGCCGCTCAGGTACTGCACGTCGCCGCCCACACGCCCCCACACGGTGACGCTCGATTGAGCCTGCGCCACGGCCGGCACCGCCAATGCCAGCGCCGCGATCCACCCATACTGTCGCATCAAGATCTCCTCCTTATTTTCGTTCACGTCTCGCCTGATTGGGAAAACGCTTTCCCTCTACGGCAAAAAAATTTCGCGGCGGTTGTCGTGCGTCGTTTTCCGTTATATCTCCGACGGAATGCGCGCGTGCTATGCTCGCGAAAAAGGGAAAGCGCTTTCATTGTCGGCGCGCAGTTGCGCATTTTCAAGAAAATTCTGGCCCTCCAAGGGATACTACCGAGTCCGATCGCGCGGCATGCCTCCGATGCCGCCGCACGGTCGCCGCCGCCGGCGCGCATGCTATGCTCGCCGGCAAAATGCACTGACACTCACTTTCATCGTGGCCAAGATCAACGAAGTCGCCGCCGCTGCAGGCGTCTCCATCGGAACCGTCTCGAAGTTCATCAACAAGACGAAGCGCTTCTCGCCCGACGTCGAGCGCCGCATTGCCGAAGCGATCGAGCAGCTCGGCTACGAGTCGAACCCGCTCGCGCGCTCGATGGCCACCGGCCAGACGGGCGCGGTCGGCGTGGTGATCCAGGACATTCTCAACCCGTACTTCACCGCGATGGTGAAGGGCGTGAACCGGATCGCGCAGCGCAACGACTTCGTCGTCCTGATCGTCGATGCCGACGAGAACCGCAAGGGCGAACGGCCGGCGCTGACGAAACTCAGCCGGCGCGTCGACGGGCTGATCCTGAACACCAGCATGCCCGACGACGACCTGCGCTGGACCGCGAGCCTCGGCAAGCCGGTGGTCGCGGTCGGTTCCGCGCCGCGCGACGGCCTGCTCACGCTGTACTCGGATCCGGTCCGCGCCGGCGAGATGCTCGCGCAGCACCTGCTGATGGAGAAATACCAGCGCTTCGCATACATCAGCCTGCCCAACGCGCGCGGCGACGACGAACGCCGCGCCGGCGCCGAGCAGGTGCTCGCGCGTGCCGGCCTGCCGCTGCGTACCTTCAGCGTGCCGCGCGCGACGGTTGCCGACGGCGAGCGCGTATGCGCGTCGGTGATGCTGTCGGCCGAGCCGCCCGATGCGGTGATCTGCTACAACGACATGATTGCCGCCGGCTTCATCAAGGAAGCCGAACGGCTCGGCATCGCGATCCCGCACGACGTCGCCGTGTGCGGCTTCGACAACCTCGAACTCGGCAAGCTCACGTCGCCCACGCTGACGTCGATCGACACCGAAACCGAGCGCGCGGGCGAAGTCGCGATGACGACGCTGCTCGACGCGCTCGCGGGCAAGTCGCCCGATCCGCATACGATGCTCGATGCGCGGCTCGTCGTGCGCGAATCGACGGTGCGGCCGCGCGACGCGCGCCGCCGCTGAGCGCTTGCCTCTTACTGCCTGATCAACGCGGCACGGCCGCGACCGCGTCACCCAGCCACGCGCGCGCGACGCAATGCTGCTCGAGCCCGGCCACGCCCGGGCGCGTCTCGAACAGGCTGCCCGCGAGCGGCCCGCGCAGCAGCCCGTCCGCACTTACGTTGACCGATGCGGACGTGACGAACAGCGTCGCGCGATCGGCACCGCCGAACGCGACGCTGGTCGGCCGCTGCACCGGCATCTCGACGACCCTGTCGAGCGCGCCGTCCGGCGCATAGCGATGCAGCCGCCAGCCATCCCAGATTGCCGACCACACGCCGCCTTCCGCATCGACCGCGAGCCCGTCCGGCACGCCGCGTGCGTCGCCGAACGTCGCGAACGGCCGCGCATTCGATAACCGTGCGGCATCGACGTCGAAGTCGTACGCGAAGATCGTGCGGCGGCCGGAATCGGTGACGTACATCGTCGAGCCGTCCGGGCTCCAGCCCATCCCGTTCGCACATGCGAAGCCGGCCACCGCGACGCGCGACGCACGCGCATGCGCGAAGCAATGCAGATCGCCGGGGCCGTCACCGTCGTCGGCCATCGTGCCGACCCAGAAGCGGCCGCGCGCATCCACCGCGCCATCGTTGTAGCGCAGCGACGGCCGTGCATGGGCGGCGTCGGCCAGCCGTTCTAGCGTGCCGTGCGCGGGATCGAACAGGTGCAGGCCGCTCTTGAGCGCGACGAGCAGCCGCCCGTCGTCGACGCTCGCGACGCAACCTGCCAGCTCCGGCAACAGCCAGAAGCCTGTCTGCCCGTGACCGGGCGTGTAGCGATAGAGCGCGGTGCGCTTGATGTCGATCCAGTAGAGCGACGCCGAGCGTTCGCACCAGAGCGGGCCCTCTCCCAGGATCGCGTTCGCGCCCTGTACCAGTTTTACTGTCGTCATCGAAATTCTGTTTTTATGCATGCGTTCGGCCGCCCGCCAGTACGGCGGACGGAACCTGCCGGCCGGGCCGGACTCAGAGCGCGCGGCCCGCGTCGTCGAAGAAGTGCGCGTGCCGCATGTCGACGCGCACGCCGACCGGCTGCCCTGCCGCGACCGTGTACGCATCGCGGTTCTGCCGCACCGACAGCGGCCGGTCGTGGCCCGCAAGCTCGACATAGACGATCGTCGCGTCGCCCAGGTGCTCGGCGTGCGTGACGCGCCCGTCGAGCCCCGTGCCGGGCGCGCCGACCGTGAGGTTCTCGGGCCGGATACCGAGCTGCAGCGAACCCGACGGCCATGCGCGCGCGGCGTC